>DASTEB010000137.1:0-2578 GCA_035710025.1 Chloroflexia bacterium | reverse complement strand
CCCGCGCTGTAGAGGCCGGCGTTCAGCGCACGCCTGCGCCCGACAGCCCACAGGCCCGCTATCCCGCCCGCGAGGGCAACCAGCAGCCCCGTAAACACCGCCGCCTGGCCCAGGTTGTACTGGTCAAGGTCGTGGGGCCGGTAGTCGTGGGGGATCTGCGCTGCTACCGCGAGGGCCAGCACCGCCGCCCCCGCGAATAGCGCGAGCACCGCCAGCCTGACCGGGCGTGGCAGGCGCGGGCCAAGCCATGCCCAGCCGAGCGCCAGGCAGGTGACGCCCAGCGCGAGGTAGACTATCCAGGCGAAGAGGATTTCCATACGCTGTCAGGCTCATCCGGCGGCTGCATAATGAGCGGCCGTTGTTATGCATTGTAGTGCTTTATCGCTCTCTGCGGAACCCCCATTTTGCCGATTCCGAGAATCACCCGTCACGCGCAAACAGCAAGGGGGCCAGGCGAACCTGGTCCCCTTGCCATTGTTATTCTGTGCTGTTCAGCGTTACTTCGCGCCCGCGAGCGCTTCGGCGAACTTCTCGCGCAGGATGGTCTCGAGGTTGGGTGTGCCCTTCTCGGCAAGCTCGTAGCGCACACGCACGGCCGGCTTGTCCAGCTTCAGCACGCGGCGCAGATCGATCGGCGTACCGATCACCACGGTGTCCACGGGGGCCGAGTTGATCGTCTGCTCAAGCTCACTTATCTGCTCGTCGCTGTAGCCCATGGCCGGGAGCACGTCGCGGGTCTGGGCGTACTTTTCGTAGGTGGCCTTGATGCTGCCCACGGCATACGGGTAGGGCGACACGATCTCCGCCGCGCCCAGCCTCTTCGCCGCGACGTAACCCGCGCCGATACTCATCTCGCCGTGGGTCAGCGTGGGCCCGTCCTCCACCACGAGCACGCGCTTGCCCTTGATGAGGGCGGGGTCGTCCACGGTGATGGCAGAGTCGGCGTCCACGATGACGGCGGTGGGGTTCACGCGGCGGATGTTCTCCTTGACCTTCTCGATGGCCTCCACGTTGGCGCTGTCTTCCTTGTTGATCACGACCACATCGGCCATGCGCAGGTTGGTCTCGCCCGGGTGATACGCAAGCTCGTGGCCGGGGCGCAGCGGGTCGACAACCACGATCTGCAGATCGGAGTGGTAGAAGGGGAAGTCGTTGTTGCCCCCGTCCCACACTATCACGTCGGCCTCTTTCTCGGCCTGCCGGACGATGGCCTCGTAGTCCACGCCCGCGTAGATCACGGCCTGCAGGTCGATATGCGGCTCGTACTCCTCGCGCTCCTCGATCGTGGTGTCGTGGGTGTCGAGGTCGGCGTAGGTGGCGAAGCGCTGAACGGCCTGCTTCGCGAGGTCGCCGTAGGGCATCGGGTGGCGAATAGATACGACGCGCTTGCCCATCTCGCGCAGCAGGCGCACCACCTTGCGGGTGGTCTGGCTCTTGCCCGAGCCTGTACGCGCCGCGCACACAGACACCACGGGCACGTCGGCCTTGATGGACGTGCTGTCTGGCCCGAGCAGCCAGAAATCGGCGCCCGCCGCCATGACCTCGGAGGCCTTATGCATCACGTACTCGTGGGGCACGTCGCTGTACGAGAAGACGACCTTGTCTATGGCGTGCTCCTTGATCAGCGAGGCGAGGCGGGACTCGGCGTAGATCGGTATGCCGTCGGGGTAGAGGTCGCCCGCGAGAGCGTTGGGGTAGGTCTTGTCGTCGATACCGGGGATCTGCGTGGCGGTGAAGGCCACGACCTCGTACTCTTCTTTGCCCCTGAAGAATGTATTGAAGTTGTGGAAGTCGCGCCCGGCGGCGCCCATGATGATAACTCGGGTTCTTTTCATATCGGTACTCCCATTGAGTCTGATGCGCCCGGCACGGCTGGGGCCGCGATGCGGAGTGCTGTCCGGCGGCGCTGCCGTACGCCACCCCGGGGAGCCGGTATCCCACCTTACATCCTAGTTACGCGGCGTGACATTCTCGGTGGATGGAGAGTAAAAACGAGTAAACACTTCGGTCCTGGCCCGCGGCCGTCTCGTCGGGTAGAATAGGGGCAAGTGGGCCGCATAATCTATGCCCCCGCTGCCCCGACCGCTACGAAGGTGTAGATTCAGCATGAGCATCAAAGTCACGTCAGAGTTCGGCCGCCTGCGCGAGGCCATCGTCCACCGCCCGGGCCGCGAGCTTGCTCGCATGACCCCCTCCACCCGCGACTACTTCCTGTTCGACGACCTGCTGTCCGACGAGCACGCCCAGCAAGAGCACGACTGGCTGATCGAGCTGCTGCGCGACCACCTCGGCGTCAAGATACACTACTTCGACGAGATGCTGGCCGAGGCCCTGCGCCGCGCCCACGAAGACGAGCGGCGGCAGCTCATCGCGCAGGTGCGCCAGGTGGAGTCGGATATGCCGCCCGTTGAGCAGCGTATCGGCCAGCTTGAGGTGCTGGTGCGCTGGTTCCAGGGGCAGGGCTGGCCACAGTATACCCAGGACCCCGAGGGCGACCCCAACGCCGCTGCGCCCGGCTCGCTGCCCGGCTCGATAGCGGCCCTGAGCACGCAGGCAAGCCGTCCCCAGCGCTCCGGCC
>DASTEB010000136.1:0-4259 GCA_035710025.1 Chloroflexia bacterium | reverse complement strand
TCGGGCCACATCTGCAGCAGCGACTCGACGTCGACCTTCTCCACGCTCAGCGCGCGTGCAGCCGCCGTCTCAGCCTCCGGCAGATCGAGCCGCTGACCGGGTGCAGCATCGAGCGCATGGTCAAGCGCACTCCGTGCCCGCAATGCCGCCTCGTCCGACATCAGGCCCACGCCCGCTACGTAAGCCACGCCCTCCCCATCCAGCGAGCGCGCAGCGGCAAGGAGTTCCGTGCGCGTGTACGCCTGCAGCGTACGGGCTACCTCGTCCTCGGGCACCAGGCCGCGCTCCCGGGCGGCGGCTTGCAGCGCGGCCGTCTGCGACAGCCCCGCCTCCAGCCGTTCCTCCCGCGAGCCGTAGCCCGAGTCGAGCAGGGTGAGCAGGTCGGTCGCGGCCACGCGAGTCTTGTACGGCACCACCGGGAAGGGCAGGTCTGCAAACAGGGCTGCGGCATCGTTCGGCACGGCCAGCACGAGCGGATCGCGGTCGCCGTGCGCTGCCAGCGTGCGCAGCTTGGCGACCTTGCGCTCGCGGTAGGAGGGCGACCAGAACCCGGCGATCTCCATGAACACGCGCGTGTCGCCCCGGGTGAAGGCAAAGTCGGGGATGAGCACGACCCCGGGTGCCAGCACAGGCTCAGGCTCCCGCTGCATCGCCCAGCCGTGTGTATACCCCTGCCGCTCCAGCGAGTGGAACTCGCGGTACAAACGCGCCTCCACCATGCTGTCGAACGACGGCTCCTCGGGGAACGGATCTTCCGCGGGGGCGACGCTCGCCCCGACCGAGTAGACCGCCCGCGCCTCCGCCACACGCCCCTTCGCGGCTTGGTCGGGCGGAGGTGCATACTCCAGCCGCTGCATAATGTCCGGTGTCACGTGGAAGCGGTACGGGCGGTCGTGCAAGAGCAGGTGGGCCGTTGCCCGCGCCTCGGTGCCGGGCGCTTCCTGCGCGAGCGCTCGCAACAGACTCAGGGTGACGTCGGCCAGGCGGCGCCCGTACTTGTCGGCGGCTCCGAACGCCTGCTCCGGCCCGTACAGCGCGAGCGTGAAGCCGCCCGCCCCGTCGTGCTCGATGTCCACCAGCACGCCGTTGCGCTTAGCGACGAAGTACAGCCGCTTCAGTGCCGCCCCCGGCAGCCGCCCAGCCTCGACCCTCACCTGCGTCGAATGCGCCAGCAGCGTCTGCACCGCGCCCCGATTGTACTGCCGCATGAGGTCGCGGGGTGTCGGCCGCTCACCCGTCTGCGTAAGCACCGCCGCGCCGTCCGAGTCGAGCGCCATCACCCTGTCGAGCAGCCCCGCATCGGCAGGCAAGCCCCACTCCCCGGCCAGCGACGCCAGCAGCCCCTCACGCTCCCCGGGTGGCACGAAGCCGCCATACTGCTCGTTCGCCCTGTCCCACACGGCAAACCGCACGGCCGACGGCGACCCAAGCCCGTGCTCCTCCAGCCCCCCGATCTGCTCTGCCGACAGCACGCTCTCCATCCCCGGCTGCACGAACGAGTAGCGCGTCAGCAGGCACGCCTCGATGCACCGCCCCAGGCGGTAGTCGCCCATGACGGCTTCGAGCGCCCGCGTGTCGTATTCCGAGCGCGGTTGCCCCACGTACCCTTCGAACACCTCCACCGCCTGCTCGATCAGGCGCAGGGCCGTGCGTCCATGCAGCAGCTTCGGCACGACGGCAAGGTCGCCGTCGGGGTCGCGCACGGAGCGGCGTTTGAGGTTGGAGAGGGAGAAGAGCATTTACCTAGTGCGGCCATGTCCGGTGGAGCGCCCGGGGTTCGACTACAAGCACGGCGTCTCCAGGTATAGACGGCTGTTACCGGATTCATCGGCCTCATGTGTGAAGATGAGTGTCCAAGCCAAACTATCGTCGTATACATAGAGGTCGTTCTGCAAGTAAGCTTGCCCTGCTAGGATGTCCTGGTATCGCCCTTTCAGCACGACATCTCTTCGGAAGATCCAGGGTGGCGGCCAAGTCAACCATTTCTCGGCGGTGTGTAGATCCCACATCACATACACTACCCGCTTAAGCATCTGTTCTTCCCGGTCCAGAATAGCTTCCTCCTCGCGGATGACTGTCGAACAGCTCTTCAAGGTGTCCCACAGGTAGCCTGTATAACCCAGGCCATCGCTATATTCTCGCAGGGTCTCATACTGTAGGGCGTGATCGGTAGTCATGTCTACAAAGCGATCGACGTATGCAGCCCGCAGGCGGTCGGCGTCTTCACCTGTCAAGATCAGCAATCGCTCCTTAAACCTTCTGAACGGGATGATCATCTTCTCGTGCCTTCTCAGTGCGATTCCGCCTTCCTGGAGGCGCTCAAGTTCTTCGTCATAACCGATCTGCCACCATTCACGGAGCGTCCCACTCTTGTACTTGCATGCGGCCGGGCCCAGGCCGTTAGCGGCGGCAAGGGCACCCGAACGCATCGCCTCCTTTGTCCTCAGTCTAACCGGCAGACCTCGTTGTGGGTCGTATTTCGCCCGGATATCCACAGATATAGTCTCCTCAAAACGAGTACAGAAGTAACGTTCACTGCCGCCGCCGGGAGATACTCTCCTCCGTCGTCTCCTCGGTCACGATCTCGTACAGCACAGCCTCGGTCTGCTTGGGGCGGAGCACGCGACCCAGGCGCTGGATGAACTCGCGCTTGGTGGCGCTGCCCGACAGGATTATGGCGACGTTGGCGTCGGGGATGTCTACGCCTTCGTTCAGCACGCGCCCGGTCGCCAACTTGGTGAAGCGGCCCGAGCGGAAGCCGTCGAGGATGGCGCGACGCTCGGCGGGAGGGGTCTTGTGCGTGACGGTCGGGATTAGGAAGCGGCTGCCCACTGTGTCCACCAGCGCATTGTACTCGGAGAAGACGAGCACGCGGTCCTCGCGGTGGCGCTCCAGCAGCCCGGCGACCACGTCCAGTTTGCCCGAGGCGCTCAGGGCGATGCGGCGGGCGGCCTGGTGGGCCAGCAGCGCCTCGCGTGCGCCGGGGTCGCTGCCCGAGCGCAGGATCAGGTGGCGCTCGTAGTCGCTGCCCGAGCGCATGGAGATGTGGCGCTTGCGCAGGAAGGCGCGGTAGGTCTCGGCGGCGCGGGTGTAGGCGGTCTGTTCTTCGGGCGTGAGCGCGACAGGGATACGCTCGGTGCGGTAGTCGGCGATGTGCCGGGCCTCGCGCAGGTGGGCGGGCAGACGCTCGTACACCGTGGGGCCAACCAGGCGGTCGAGGTCGCCGTGGCGCATGTCGCTGCGGTCGGGGGTGGCGCTCAGGCCGAGCCGCGCGGTGGCGATGGACCCCTCGGCGATGGCGCGGTAGGTGTCGGCGGGCAGGTGGTGTACCTCGTCGAATACCAGCAGCCCGAACCCCTGCAACGCACGACCGTGGATCGCCGCCGAGTCGTACGTCACCACCGTGACGGGCCGAAGCTGCCTGTCGCCCCCGCCCCACACGCCGACTTCATCCTCCGCGAGGTCGGTGTTGGCGAGCAGCGACACGCGCCACTGGGCGAGCAGGTCGAGCGTGGGCACGCAAATGAGCGTGGTGGTGTTGGCGGCAGCGATCGCCATCAGCGCGACCAGCGTCTTGCCCGCCCCGGTCGGCAAGACGACCACGCCCCGGTGGTCCGCCGCCCGCCACGCCTCGACCGCCTCCTGCTGGTACGCCCTCGGCTCCTGCCTCACTTCGACGGCATGGGGCAGCGGCGGGCGCAAATCGAACGCCTTGCGAAGCGCGTACCTCGACCGCAGCGCCCCGCACACGGCAAGGTAGTCTATCGGCAGCGCCCGCAGCGCCTTGCGCTTGTGGTCCACCACAGTGCGCCCCCGCCACCCGGCCCCGTGAAGATGCGCGCGCAAGTCCTCGGGCGTGGTGCCCTCCGGCGGGATGAGCAGGAGGTCGTTGCCCGCGAGGACGATGGTGAGGTTGGGTTTGGTGGTGGGCACGGTGTCCTATCTGGCGGGATATGTGGATGGAGTAGCTAACTTTTGGAGACATTGTCCCGGGGCGGTGCCCGGCGGCTAAAGCCGCAGGCTACAATTACGAAGTCGCCCTACGGCGACTGCGGCCGTGCACTTCGTGCCGGCCATGCGGGCGAGAGATTATGCCTGTCATCGAGCAACTTGCCTGGTCAAGACCAGTCCGGCGCAGGCCGGACTTCGTAAGTGTAGCCCGCGAATTTATTCGCCGGGCGTTCTTGCCCTGCCCCGATGTCGGAAGCTACTTTCCTACCCCACTGCGCTTCCCGCTGCCGCGCGCTGAGCCTTCGCCT
>DASTEB010000135.1:0-6132 GCA_035710025.1 Chloroflexia bacterium | reverse complement strand
GGTGCAGCGTGCCGCGCATCATCCACGTCTTGACGAGCGTGCGGTCCTCCCAGAGCGCCGCCTGCACGTCCTCCGGGGTAAGCCCGTCCACCCGCGCGCCTACCGCCATCTCGGCCGCTGACATCACCTGCGCCTGGATGCCGCCCGTGCGCTTCACAGCCTTGAGGAAGTCGCGGCGCTTCATGCGCGGCGCCAGGCAGTGCTGCTCCAGACGCCAGGCGTTAACTTGCTTCCAGGTGAGCGATTTCACGGCGGGAATAACGGGTGCTACGCCTCGCGGGCGGGCGCATCGAAGGCGAACGGGTTGAAGTCTGTGTTGCGGTCGTAGTAGTCCTCGTGCTCTGCCCGCTTGAGGAAGCCCACGATGGCGTAGGTGATGGGCGTGAACAGCGCCTCGACTCCTACTTTGAACACGTAGTTCGACCAGAAGATCGCCCAGAACAGCCCGCCCTCCATGGGCGAGCCCTGCAGTACGCCGCCGATGCCGAACGCGATAGTGAGGAAGATGATTGTGTCGACCGCCTGTCCCACGACGGTCGAGCCGATAGTGCGCGCCCACAGCCACCTGCCCTGCGTGGCGACCTTCATCTTGGCTAGCAGGAACGAGTTGGAGAACTCGCCCGCGAAGAAGGCCACAAGGCTGCCGAGCACGATGTACACCGTGCTGCTCACGGCTGCGTTGAACGCCTCGGTGTTGGGCCCGGCGTCAGGAGCCGCGGGAATCAGGGTGACGACCCACAGCACGACCGCCAAGAGCGCGGCCGCGGCGAAGCCCGTCCAGATCACGCGGCGCGAGCGCCTGTAGCCGTACACCTCGGTGAGGATGTCGCCGAAGATGTAGCTCAGGGGAAAGAGCAGGGTGCCCGCGTCGTAGGTGAACGGGCCGAGGACGACTATCTTGTTCGAGGCGATGTTGCTGATGAGCAGCACCGCCACGAAGGCGGCCATCACCAGGTCGAAGTAGCGGTATGCTTTCAAGCTGCGGTCTCCGGGGAATGGTGAGACATTGTATCACGGAGAGGCAATGTGTGATGCATGATGCGTGAACTCTCTTGAGCATCAAAGCTTACTCCGCACTACCCGGCAAGGATGTGCTCACGCATCACGCATCACGTGTCACAACAGCCTCAGCAATCTGTCTATCTCCTCCTCGTTGTTGTAGAAGTGCGGGGCCACGCGCACCGCGCCCACACGCACGGCGATAACGATGCGCTCGGCCTGGGCCCGGGCGAAAAGCTCCTTCGGGTCGCCTTTGGTGCGGAAGCATACCACACCCGAGCGCTCGCCGGGGCGGGTTGAGCTGATGAGGTCGCAGCCGCGCTCCTGCAGGCCGTCTATCAGCCGCCCGGTCAGCTCCATGATGCGGGCCTCGATGCGGGCCGGGCCTACCTCGTGGATCATGTCGAGCACTGCTCCGAAGGCGAGGATGCCGCTTACGTTGCGCGTGCTCCCCTCGACCCGGGCCGCGGTGCCGACCCACGGTTGGCCGTAGTTCAGGTGGTCGTCGCGGTCCACCACGCTGGCCCAGTTAGCCGTGATGGGCGACAGCCCCTCGATAAGCTCTTCGCGGGCGTAAAACACGCCCACCCCGTGCGGGCCCATTAGCCACTTGTGCGTGCCCGCGCCCATGAAGTCGATGTTGGCCTCGCGCACGTCCACCTGCAGCGCGCCGAGGCCCTGGATGCCGTCCACGTTGAACAGCACGCCGCGCTCGCGGCACAGGCGGCCTATCGCGGCGAGGTCGTTGCGGAACCCGGTGGCGAACTCCACGACGCTGACCGACACCAGGCGCGTGCGCTCGTCAATCGCCGCGGCGATATCCTCCACAAGCACGCGGTTGTCGCGCTGGGGTACGAAGCGCGTCTCGACGCCGTGGTGCTGCAGGTCGAGCCACGGGTAGACGTTGGCCGGGAACTCGCCCTGCACGGTGACGATGTTGTCGCCCTCGCTCCAGTCAAGCCCGTGGGCCACCGTGGCGATAGCCATGGCCGTGTTCTGCACCCAGCCTATCTCGGTGGGCTTCGCGCCGATCAACCGGGCCATGCTCGCCCGCACCTCCTCGATGCGCTCCCAGTCGGGCGGCTCGCTCAGGGTGCCCATGGTGCTCTGGGCGGCCCAGTGGCGGGCCAGCTCATCGAGGCCGGGCCGCGGCAGGGGCGTGCACGCCGCGTGGTTCAGGTAGGCATAGTGCTCGGTGACGGGGAACAGGGCGCGGTAGTGGGAGAGGGGTTTGTGCATGGGTTGTCGGTCTTTCATCTGCGTGAGGCGTGAGGCGTGATGCGTGAGGCGTGAGCTTATCCTTGACCGCGTTGTGCGGAGTAAGCATCGGTGCCAGGGTGGGTTCACGCATCACGTATCCCGCATCACGAACCGTCCCGCCTTGCTGCCTCACCATTATACGCACTATACTCAGGGCTGAGACAGTAAACACGGAGGGCGCGATGCGCGAGCAACTGACCGAAGAGTATGTCCGGCGGGTGTGGGAAGAGCTGCCCCGGTTCGTCAAGCCGACGACTTTCCAGAGCACCATGCTGCTGAACAAGGCGCTCGGGGCCGAGGTGACGCTGGCGGTCGAGACGATGCAGGTGACGGGCAGCTTCAAGTTCAGGGCGGCGTACAACCTGCTGCGCGAGGTCGAGCAGGACGAGGTGGTTACCACGTCATCGGGCAACTTCGGGCAGGCCGTGGCCTACGCCTGCATGCTGCTCGGCAAGAAGTGTACGGTGCTGATGCCCGCCAACTCGTCGCGCTCCAAGCAGGACAACATCCGCACCTACGGCGGCGAGGTCAAGCTGATCGACACGTCGAAGGGAAGCCGCTCCCTGTACACCACAGAGTGGCTGAACCACCACCCCGACGCCTTCTACGCCCCGCCCTACGACCACTATCGCGTGGTGGCGGGCAACTCGTCGCTCGGCAAGGAAATATTCGTGCACTTCGGGCGTGATGGGCTGGACCACGTCCTGTGCCCCATCGGCGGCGGAGGCCTCATCTCGGGCATCGTAACGGCACGCGACCTGCTCGCGCCGGGCATCGAGGTTGTCGGGGCGGAGCCGCTGCTGGGCAACGACGCCGCTCGGTCGCTGCGCGCCGGGCATCTTGTGTCGCTTGAAGCCGAGCCTGCCACCATGGCCGACGGCACTCGCACGCTGTCGGTGGGCAACCTGAACTGGGAGATCATCCGCGAGGGGCTACGGCGCATCGTTGAGGTGCCCGAGGAGAACATAGCCGAGGGGCTGCGCCTGCTCTACTCCAGGGCCAACCTGAAGGTCGAGCCGACCGCCGCACTCACCGTGGGCGCTATGCTCACGCAGCCTGACGCGTTCCGGGGCAAGCGCGTGTGCCTGGTCGTGTCGGGCGGCAACGTGGACCTGGATACGTACGTGAAGGTGCTGGCGGGGTAGGACAGTTACGCCTGAGCCGAGCGCCGGTTTGCTGAGGCAGATGCTCCCAGGCTTGCGCCTGGTTCGCGGTATGCCGCCCGCTTCGCGGGCTTGGAGTTAGTATTGGCGCTCATCCCAGTGCTTGCGCCCTGGGCTATTCTATGCCGCCCGCCTGCGCGGGCTTACCCCGGGGCCGGGTGAACGCGGTGGCCATCTCAAAGCAGAAGTCCTGGGCACTCTCCTTCGCCCGCCTGCGCGGGCTAACGCCGGGCACTGCGTGCCGGCCATCCTCGGGATAGACTGTGCCGATTGTCGAGTAAAACCTGAGGGAGAAGAAGTCCGGCCTGCGCCGGACTTCGTCCTTGTAGCCCGCGGATTTATTCGCCGGGTGCTCTACGGGCGGATACCGGGTCGGTGGGTGAGGCTTCGTCGCCCAGGGGACCTGTTATGGCCCCGGCGCCGTTGCCGCTCGTGGGTGGGGGCATGTCGGCAGGAGTGGAGAGCACGGGCAGGGTGAAATAGAACGTGGTGCCCTTGCCCGGCACGCTGGCTACCCAGATGCGCCCTCCCTGCGCCTCGATCAGCGCCCTGGAGATCGCGAGGCCCAGCCCGGTGCCCGCGCCCTCGCCCGCCTCGCGCCGGTTGGCCGCGCGATAGAAGCGGTCGAACAGGTGGGGCAGGTGCTCGGGCGAGATGCCGATGCCGTTGTCCTCCACGCTCAGGGTGACGAAACGGCCCCCGTCGTACCGCCCGCGCACGGCTATCAACTCCGCCTCCGAATAGCGCGCGGCGTTCTGCAGCAGGTTCATCAACACCTGCTCCACGCGGCGCGGGTCGGCCTCGACCATCGGCAGGCCGTCGGGGATGTCGCACTCGAAGCGCATTTCGGGGTAGTGCGTGCTGATGCGGTTGACCACGTCGTTGCAGAAGCGGTGCAGCAGCACAGGCTCAGGCTCGACGCGCAACCTGCCCCCCTCGATGCGCGTCATCTCCAGCAGATTCTCCACCAGCTCGGCCAGCTTGTCGCTCTCGTCCGAGATGATCGACAGGAACTCGAGGCGCGTCTCCTCGTCCCAGGTCTCGTAGTCGGCCAGCAGAGTGCGCGAGTAGCCCTTGATCGAGGCGAGGGGCGTGCGCAATTCGTGCGACACCATCGACATGAACTCGTCCTTCAGGCGGTTGCCTTCGCGCAGGGCAGTCGTCTCGGCGGTCTCGGCGATCAGGCGCGTGTTCTCGATGGCCACGGCAAGCTGGTCGGCCACGCCCTTGAGGATGGCTGCGTCCTCGCTGTAGAAGGTGCCGGGGCGGTCGCCCGCCAGCGTCACCAGACCCAGCTTGCGGTCGCCCAGGCAGATGGACACCAGCAGCAGCGACAGCACTCCGCGCTCAGCCATCGCGTCAAGCTCGGGCGTGCCGGTGTTGCGCGTATCGCGGGCGAGGAAGGTGTCGGCTTCGGCCAGCAGCTTCTGAGCCAGGACGAGGTCGACGTCGGCGGGCTTGCCGTCCTCTGCGGCCCCGGTCGAATACACCGTGTCGAGCACCTCACCGTTCTGCTCGTCCAGCAGGCTGATGCTGGCCCCGGTGTGCCACACTATGCGGTCGATGCCGCGCAGGGCCGTCTGGAACACTTCCTCAAGGTCGAGGGCCGACTGGTTGATCGAGCGAGCAAGCTGGTTGACCACTTCCAGGCGGGCGGCCTTGTGGCGCGTGTCGTCCAGCAGCAATTCGTTCTCGCGGCTCTGGCGGGTGATGCGCTGCGAGGCGGTGCGCACGATGGTGAACAGGGAGATATAGAGGAAGGCGAAGCCGAACACGATGGCGACCCAGAGGAATTCGTTGGTGTCGTCGATGCGATCACGCAGGTCGGTGATGTCGTAGTACCCTTCGAACACGCCCACGATCTCGGTCTCACCTGCCTGGCGCAGGGGCGTGTAGACCTCAAGCAACTCGCCGAAGCCGCGCTCCTCGACGTTCTCTTCCTTGTCGAGGGGCGAGATGGTGGCGACTGTGAGGCCGTCGAGCGCCTCGCGGATCTCGCTGCTGAGCGGGCCGCGCCAGCCGATAAGGTCCATCTGGTCCGAATAGATGATCTCGCCGTCGCGGTTCCAGATCTTGACGCGCACAAGGCCCGAGCCGCCCAGGTTGGCAAGCTGCCGCTCTATCGCGGCGTAGGTCTCGCCCTGCGCGCCGTTCTCCAGCAGCTCGTCCGAGATGAGGTCGCCGATAACGGGCGGCACGAGGTCGCGCACGGCGTCGCGCTGCTGGGCGATGGCCTGCTGCTCGAAGTACTGGCGCAGGTCCCACCCGAGCACGGCGCCGATGACGAGCATCAACACCAGGCTGATGATGGAGAACTGGCCGAGTAGTGTTAGCTTTGGCACCAGGCTCGTCTCTCTTCCTATTTGCCCGTTAGCTTTGCCGTTAGCGCCGTGCCGCCGATAGCGACTGGCCTACTCGCCCTCGGCGGGGATGTGGAACCTGTAGCCGAAGCCCGGCTCCGACAAGATGTACTGCGGGTTGGAGGGGTCTTTCTCCAGCTTCTGGCGCAGAGATCGTATGTACACCCACAGGTAGCCCGTTTCGTCGCGGTACTCCGGACCCCACACCTTGCTGAGCAGGTCGGAGTGAGGGATGACCTTGTTGGCCTGCTGGGCAAGTTGCTGCAGCAGCTTGTATTCGGTGGGCGTGAGCTTGACGGGTTGGCCGTCGTGCTCGACGCGGCGCTTGAGGAAGTCGATTGTGAGACCGC
>DASTEB010000134.1:0-11931 GCA_035710025.1 Chloroflexia bacterium | reverse complement strand
AGCACTTCGAGCAGCACGATCTGGGGCAGGCCGTACTCCACGAAGATGGCGCGGTGGCGGCCCTCGCGGATGAAGAGGCCGAAGCAGCGTCCGCGGCTGTCGGCGTCGAGGTTGTGCAGGGAGGACTTCTCGATAAGCTCGTGCAGTTGGCGGCGGTTGACCAGCTTCAGCTCGCAAGGCTCGCGCAGGGCCATGCCGAGGGTGCGGGTGAGGCCCTCGCGCACCTGCTCGTACAGGGCGTGGGCCTGGGCGGTGTCGGACACGGCGGTGGACTGGCAGCGGTCGCACAGGGTACGGCCGTCGGGTCGGGTCCAGTACTGGGTGCCGACGGGCGCGCCGCAGGTGTCGCAGCGGGGGCGGTCCTCGAAGCAGTGGCGGCAGTAGATGCGGGTCTCGCCCTCGAGCATGAACGCCTGGGTGCCGACCTGGCGGTGGCAGGAGGTGCAGCGCAGCTTCTCCTGGTAGCACTCAACGCACAGTGACCAGGTGGACGCGCCGCCCGAGGCCTCGCGCCACTCGACCTTGTGGTGGGGCGGGCGCATGCCGAGGCTGTCGCGCCCGAGGCGCGCGCCGCAAAGGTTGCACCATTGGCCGCGGGGCCGCGAGACGGCGGTAACGGCGATGGCAGTGTCGCGCTCTTTGCTCATCATGGTAGTCGTAAGGCCGGGTATGGTTGTGAGGCCCGCTGTATATACGGTGTGGATGGGAGCAGGGTTCCGGTGCCTGCCCCCAATAATGATACCACAGCCGCCTCGCGACGGTTGTGGTAGATGTCAGGCCAATAGGTACTGTCTTTTTCGCGCCAAGAGTAATATTACCCCCGCCCGAAGGGGGTATGGGGCGGGTCACCCGTTGGGAGTGTGGAGAGGGCAGACGAATAGCCCCCTTCTGGGCCGTTAGGTGGCGCAAATCGAAACGTGGGATACGTGTGCACTTGTGGGCTTGCGCTCAGAACCGGTAGCGAGTGGAGCTGTTGACGTTCTCCTCGCCGGTGCCGAATGCAAAGACCTTCCTCGGAGTGACTTCATACACATCGTAGGGAGCGGGGCCGGTCGTGGAGGCATGGAACGGAGCGTCGAGGACGCCATGGTGCACGTAGGCAGGCCACCCGTGGTCGGCATAGGCCCGGGCTATGCGTTCGAGCTTCTCTACGTCCCTTACTTCAGTAGCTTCGCCTTCGAATACCAGGTCGAAGCCGCGACTCGAGAGGGTGATCACACAGTGTGTGTTGTGTGCGAGGTTGTCGCCTTTGACGGTGCCCTGCCCCATTGTGACGTAGTACGCGCCATCCACCCAGAGCGCTCCCACCGGCACCACATGGGGTCGCCCGTCGGGCCGCACCGTCGCCAGCCAGGTAGTTCCTGCTTCGGCCAGGCTGTCGCGTATTGCAGCCCAAGGGGTCAGGGTGGGCATACCGGGGGTCGCCATCTGCTCTGCGACCGGCTCTCTTTCTGCCATCGGTTTCTCCTCCTTCTGGACGTTCTGGTAATGGTCGCTCCAGAGGCATCAGTCTCTTTTTTTGCCGAGCCTCATCTGCAGCTTCTTCCAGCATCGACCGTACCAAGACTCTAAGGGGACTATATGAGTGGAATCGTGAAGGACGGCCGCGATGGGCCGTCCTCCGGTGGGAATGCGCGGGTTGTGGAGCGGTTAGCCGCGGGCGGCGCCTGCGGCCTCGGCCAGGGACGAGGTCACGTCCATGTGGATGCCGGGGCCCATGGTGCTGGTGAGGGTGATCGACCTGACGTAGGTGCCCTTGGCGCCCGAGGGCTTGGCGCGCACCACGGCGTCGAGGATGGAGAGCAGATTGTCCTTGATCTGCTCTTCCGAGAAGGACAGCTTGCCGATGCCGATGTGCAGCAGGCCGGTGCGGTCGTTGCGGAACTCGACCTTGCCGCCCTTGGCCTCGGTGATGGCGCGGGGCAGGTCGTTGGCGTTGGCGACGATGGTGCCGCTCTTGGGGTTGGGCATGAGGCCGCGGCGGCCGAGCACCTTGCCCAGGCCCGCCTTACCGATCTTGCCCATCTGGTCGGCCACGGCGATGGCGATGTCGAAGTCGACCCAGCCGCCGTTGATGCGGTTGATCAGCTCGTCCGAGCCTGCATAGTCGGCGCCGGCGTCGAGAGCGATGCGCTCACCCTCGCCCTCGGCAAACACGAGCACGCGGACGCTCTTGCCGGTGCCGTGGGGCAGGGTGGCGGTGGAGCGAAGCTGCTGGTCGGCGTGGCGCGGGTCGATGCCGAGGCGCATGTGCACCTCGATGGTGGGGTCGAAGTTTACGAAGTTGGTCTTCTTGAGCAGGTCGACGGCCTCGGTGGGCTTGTACTGCGTGTCCGGGTCAATCAGGGCGACGGCCGCCAGGTATTTCTTACCGTGCTTAGGCATTGCTATGGTTCTCCTTTGTACTAGCCTTTGACTTCAATGCCCATGCTGCGGGCGGTGCCTGCGATCATTTCCATGGCGGTATCTTCGTCGTAGGCGTTGAGGTCTTTCATCTTGGTGCGGGCGATCTCTCGAAGCTGGTCGCGGGTGACCGAGCCGACCTTGTTCTTGTTGGGGATGCCCGAGCCTGCCTCTACACCGGCGGCGCGGCGCAGCAGGTCTGCGGCGGGGGGCGTCTTGGTGATGAAGGTGAAGGAGCGGTCCTCGAAGACGGTGATCTCGGCGGGGATGATGAGTCCTGCCTGGCCGGCGGTGCGCTCGTTGTACTCCTTGACGAACTGCATGATGTTGATACCGTGCGAGCCGAGAGCCGGGCCGACGGGCGGGGCCGGGGTAGCTTTACCGGCCTGGATCTGGATCTTTACTATTGCGCGTACTTTCTTAGCCAACGTTTTCTCCTTATGGCAAACAAAAAGGGCCTGGGGCGCACCCCAAACCCGGCTCGACTGCCCGCGGGCAGCCGGTTCCTTGCGGATTACGAGGTGGCTGGCGGGGTCCTGCGCGCCGCGTGTGCGGGCGGATACCCCTCCCTCAAGTATTCGGTTGTGTCGTTGCCTCGTGGGCAACAGCTAATTATAGCAGATTTGCCGGAGGATTGCCAGTGAGCGTCACGGATTCGCGGGCAGAGTTCTAAGATTAGAGCACCACGGCCCGTCAGTGGACCGTGGCGCTCGTCGGGTTAAGGCCGCCGGTGCAGGGCCGCAACCGCGCCGGCGGTTTGCATCGTCGCTAGCGGTTGCGCGGGGTGGCGTGCGGTGTCCCGCCGTGACGCGTGATGTTCTGCAGATAGTAGCTGACGACCAGGAACAGCGCGCCGAAGCCGAGGAACAGCAGGATCCGCCAGATCGCCTCCAGATAGTACAGGTCGACCAGGAACAGCTTGGCGGCCACGGCGAACAGCGTCACAGCGCCCACGACGAACAGGTTGCGGTCGCGGTTGAACCGCAGGGCCGCGCCGATGATCGCCAGGGCGTAGATGCCCCAGGACACCGTCACGATGCCGTTGCCGTTGGGGAACAGCCCAAGCTCCTGCCACAGCCAGCCCAGGAAGAGGGCGTGCAGCACCAGCGCGAGGGCCGACAGCAGCCTGCGGTCGTCGCGCAGCGTGTAGGCAACTACTGCGCCGAGCGCCATGATGCCCAAGCCAATCAGCCCTTTGTGGTTGAGTATGGGCGTTACGTCGGGGTTCTGGAATACGAGCCCCGTGGCGATCCGCATCGCCAGCCATATCGCGCTTATGGCATAGAATACGCCGGCGGTGGTGCGCGTAAGTCCATGGCCGTAGCGGTCACGCAGCCGGTACGCGACCACGAACAGGACTGTTGCGTAAGCCGCAGCCGCGAGCACTGTATACCCCTCGGCGTAAGGCAAATTGCCCAGCTCGCGCCAGAACCAGGCGAGCACGCCGGCATGGAAGAACAATTCGAACAACTGCCTGTCCCGGCCCTGCGTCACCACGCCCGATACCGCCAGTGTCGCTAGCACGAACAGGTTGGCCAGCGCCACGCTGTTCAGCACGGGCAGGGCTCTGTCGGGCAGACTGACAATAACACTGGACGCGTAGCCAATCAACACCATGGCTGTGACGGCTCCGCCCAGTGCCTTCAGGCCGCGGTCGTGTCGGTTGAACGCCAGTAAGTGCAGCACAAGCGCCTCGACCGCGAGCGCCAGGTACAGCGCGTGTCCGTCCAGCCACTCAGAGTGCGGGCCGAGGAACATTACGGTACCCATTACGAAGAGTACGATGGCCATGTACTTGTGCACGCCCGTGACTTGCGGCGTATCCTCACGCAGCAGCCACCAGACGGCACCGAATACCGCCGCACCGGCGAAGGGGAACAGCGCCCAGGTGTCAAGCTCGAGTTGATCGTTCCAGATCATCATGGAGCACGCAAGCGTGAACAGAGGTACGATTACCGGGAGGAGGTAAGTGTGCAGGTTCACGGCCGTCGTGTTGGTAGGGTCGTTGGGGAAGACAAACGCGGGCGTGCGGAACGTGTTCGGGTAGCGTTTCGTGAGCACCTGGTGGAGTACGGGCACGCCCCAGAACGCGAGCAGGAAGACGATGAGGGTCGCCTGCGCCTCCCAGCCCGCCGCGGTGTTCAAGTTCCAGTTCTCGTCGCGGTAGTTCGCCATGGTCATGTTCTGCAACAGCACCATCGTGCCGAGTCCGAATGACGACCACAGCAGCATCCGCCACCCCTTGAACAGGTAGATGGCGGCGGTGCCCGCCAGCAGCAGGCGTATGTAGATCATCAGGTCGGTCGTGGGCACCTGCCAATCGTTGAGCACGAACGGCGTCAGCAGACCGCCCAGAAGCCCGATGAGCGAGAGCGACACGTCGTCACCCCACAGGGAGAAGAGGAAGGCCAGCGCGGTGACGGTGGCCATGGAGCCGAAGGCCCACTCGTAGGGCACGTTCAGGCTCGGGAAGAGCACGTAGGCGGCGAAGGCCGTGATGTAGTAAGTGGCGATGCCCCCGCCGAGCAGCACCTGGCTGAAGTGCCTGCGCCTGTCATGGAAGTACAGGCCGAAGCCCACGAGCACGGTGCCGAACACCCCGCCTATGATTACCCTGACCGTCTCGTTGAGCCAGTTGCGGTCCACGGCGTACTTGAACAAGAAGGCCACGCCGAACAGGAACAGCACGATGCCGACCTTGTTCAGCCAGAACTCGGTGCGGCCGACCATGCTTATGATGCGCTGCGGCAGGCCCTCTCCGGGGTCCTCCTCGGTCACCGCGGCCGCTGCGTTCTTGACTTGCACCACCGGCTTTGAGGGAAGCGCCGGACCGGGTACAGCCGGCCGTGCTTCGGCCGGCACCGGCAGCGGAGCCGCCGGCGGTGGCGGTACGTACGGTGTGTATGGGATGTTGGGTGCGCCGCCCGGCAGTGGAGAAGTGCTTGTGCCGGGGTTCGCGGCTTGCTGGGCGGAGAGCAGGGCCGCCATGGTGCGTTGTAGCTCGAGAATGCTGCTCTGGAGATCGGTCACTCTCGCCTCGAGGTCCTCGACGCGTATGACCGTGCGTGTATAGTCCTTGACATTCATCGCATTAGCCCCTTTCGCCCCTCGCTGCAGGGAAAGCACGGCGTGAGTATAGGCTCGCCTCTATAACCATTATGTACCGCTGGGCGAGTGGGGATAACGGCAAAATTGCCTAACTTTGGCGCGGCCCGGTCTTGACGAGGCGCGCTATTGGTGCTACCTTCTCTAAGGCCTTTTCCGCGCCACTCACAGCGCCGCGGCGCGGGTGCCGGTGCTGAGGCTTATCCGGCGGTCGGGCGCACGCCGGACAATCTACCTGTTCGAGGCGACACATCATGCATCAGCGACACTCGAAATCGGACAAGTGGAAGACGGCGGGGCGCGCCGGTGTTGTGGGACTGGGGTTGACGCTCGGGCTGGTTGGCGGGGTGGGCGCGCTGCTCGGCGCGGCACGGGTCACCGACGAGCCGTGGCTGTTCGTGCCGGCGGCGCCCGCGGCTTTCGCACTGCTGGCCGCGGGCACGGGAGCGCTGGCGACGCGAGGGCTGGAGCTGTCGCGAAGGCGGCGCTGGCTCGTGCGCATCGCGGGCACGGCGGGCGTAGTTGGCCTGGTGGGGATGGCGGCGCTGATGGTTCCGCTGGGCGATCCGGTCAACCCGCCCGAGGCGGTGCCGGGGCAGCAGTTCTGGGATCTGCCGACAGGCTCGCGGGTCGCGTACGTGAAGATAGCGGCGGTGGGCACGCCGAAGCCCGAGCCGGTGATATTTGTACACGGCGGGCCGGGGGTCGCTTTGATGGCCCACGACGCCCGGTTCTTCGGGCAGCTCACGCAGGACGGGTACGATGTGTACCTGTACGACCAGGCGGGGACCGGCCTGTCGCCGCGCCTGGCGGACCCGACGCAGTACACCGTGGAACGCAACGCGGCCGACCTGGAGGCGATCCGGCAGAGTATCGGGGCGGAGCGAGTGATCCTGATTGGGCACTCGTGGGGCGGGACCGTGGCCGCGACGTACATGGCGGAGCACCCGCAGCGGGTGGCGAAGGTGGTGTTTTCAGCGCCGGGCGCGTTGTACTGGGGTGACATGGGATCGAGCGGGACGGGGATGATCGGGCGGCTCACGGATGACCAACGCTGGCAGGTGTACCGCGCTCTGCTTGCGCCGCGGGCTTTGACGGCCTACGCGCTCACGCAGATCAACCCGCGGGCGGCGCGCGCCTACGCGAGCGACCGAGAGCTGGACGCGCGCTTCGACGTGTTGTTCGCGCGAACCGCGCCGGGGTTCTATTGCGACGTGAACTCGCCGGTGGAGGGCGCGGCATACGGGATGGGGTTCTTCGCCAACCAGGTGCCGCAGTCGGGAAGCGCGGCGCGGCCTGTGGACCCGCGTCCCGCGCTGCACGGCGTGCAGACGCCCGCGCTCGTGCTCAAGCCCTCGTGCGACTACTTGCCCTGGCGGCTGGCGGTGGAATACCTCGACACGCTGCCCAACGCGCAGATGGTGTACATCCCGGACGCCGGGCACCAGGCATATGAAGAGCAGCCGGAGGTTTACTTGTCGGTGGTACGGGCGTTTCTGCTGGGGCAGCCGCTGTCGGTCGAGGCGTACACGGGTAAGGAACCACCGGCGGATTACACGGGGGCGAGGTAACGCGTAGCAGCCAAAACAAAACACCACCTGCGCGGGGGCGGGTGGTGTTGGCTGTAACAGCGCAGTGCGGGCTAGACCAGCCGCTCTACCTGGAGGAAGTCTAGCTCGACCGGGGTCTCGCGGCCGAAGAAGGAGACGCGCACGCGCACCTTGCCCTTTTCCTGGTTGATGTTGTCCACGATGCCCTCGAAGTCGGAGAAGGGGCCGTCGATGATCTTGACAGCCTGGCCCGGCTGGAGGGTGACCTTGAACTTGGTCGGGGCGGAGGCCTGCATCTGCTTCAGGATGGCGTCGGCCTCGCTCTCGGGGAGGGGGGTCGGCTTGGTGCCGATGCCCACGAAGCCGGTGACGCCGGGGGTGTTACGCACGACGTGCCAGGAGCGCTCGTCCATGATCATCTCGACCAGAACGTAGCCGGGGAAGATCTTGCGCTGCACGGGGTGGCGCTGGCCGCCGCGGATCTCGATCTCCTCGACGGTGGGAACCTCTACGCGGAAGATGTGCTCGCTCATGTCGAGGGTGAGGATGCGGTGCTCGAGGTTCTTCTTGACCTTGTTCTCGTAGCCCGAATATGTGTGGATGATGTACCAGTGGCGCCCGGCGGCATCGCCCAGCGCTTCGGCGCGCGGGGGCGTGGTGGCAGTGGGGGCCATCTCGGTGGAGGCTCCCTCGACCTCGGGCTGCGTTGGCAGGTTGTCGGACTCGATGTTATCCATGGTGGTGCGTTCCATCACGGTACGATTACGAAGGGTTCAGCATGCGGTACAGCGACGACAGCACGATGTCGATCAGGGCGAGGCTGGTGCCGATGGCCGCAGAGATGCCGATAACGACGATGGTGAGGTTGCGGGTCTCCTCGCGGGTGGGCCAGGTTACCTTGCGCAGCTCGGCCATGACGTTGCGGATGTTCTCGCGCTGCCTGTCAATCCAGCGCATGCGCGTGCTGGGCGCGGCGCCGCCGCCCGATCCGCCCGAGGATCGGGTCTCCTTGCGCGCCGGGGTGGTTTCTGCCGCTGCCTCTTTACGACGTGTGATCGCCATTTGAGATAGAACTCCCGATTAAGTAAAGAATGGACCTCGGACTATGAATTTCAGATTAGTCTCGTGCGCCCGGCTGAGGCCTCGGCGCGGCGAGTTGGCCATTCATAATCCGAAATCCATGATTAGAAAGGTAATGGCACGGGTGGAGGGACTCGAACCCCCAACCTTGGCTTTTGGAGAGCCCTGCGCTGCCAATTGCGCCACACCCGTACGGGGGCAAGAACGGACGCCCTCTCAGGCGTCGATAGCCGTCTCTAATTATATTGGATGGTGGGTGGGGTGTCAAGCAGTGGGTCAGTGGTCAGTGGCCAGTGGTCAGTGACGCAGGCTCATGCGTCAGCATCACAGCTCATTGCGCGCTAATCAGCGCGGAGGTACCGCACGTACTGACCACTAACCACTGACCACTGACGCTTACTTGGTCTCCCTGTGCAGGCGGTGCTGGCGGCAGCGGGGGCAGAACTTGTTGAACTCGAGGCGGTTGGGGTCGTTGCGCTTGTTCTTGGAGCTTGTGTAGTTGCGCTCCTTGCACTCGGTGCAGGCCAGGTAGATTATGATTCTGTCGGCTTTCTTTGCCATTTGTCGTTCCTTTTAGGCTTCTGTCGCAAAGGAGGAGCGTGAAACGCGACGCTCAGCGGCTGCCACGTTTCACGCTCCACACTCTACGCATTGTTCGGTTGGCCGGCCCCCGGTGTTACTCGAGGATTGTGGCCACCACGCCCGCGCCCACGGTGCGGCCGCCCTCGCGGATAGCGAAGCGCAGACCTTCGGTGAGGGCGATGGGCACGATAAGCTCGACGGTCATGTCGATGTTATCGCCCGGCATCACCATCTCGACACCCTCGGGCAGCTGGATCGTGCCGGTCACGTCGGTGGTGCGGATATAGAACTGCGGGCGGTATCCGGGGAAGAAGGGCTTGTGACGGCCGCCCTCTTCTTTTGTCAGCACGTAGACCTGGCCGGTAAACTTGGTGTGAGGCTTGATCGACTTGGGCGTAGACAGGACCTGTCCGCGCTCGATCTCGGTGCGCTCCACACCGCGCAGGAGGCAGCCCACGTTGTCGCCCGCGATACCCTCATCGAGGGTCTTCTGGAACATCTCGACGCCGGTCACGACGGTGGCGCGGATCTCGTCGGTCATGCCGACGATCTCGATGGTGTCACCCACTTTGACCTTGCCCTGCTCGATGCGGCCGGTCACCACGGTGCCGCGGCCCTTGATGCCGAAGACGTCTTCGACGGGCATGAGGAACGGGCGGTCGATGGCGCGCTCGGGGGTCGGGATGTAGCTGTCGACGGCGTCCATCAGCTCGCGGATGGGGGCGTACTCGGGGGCGTTGAAGTCCTGCGAAGTGGACTCGAGGGCCTTGAGAGCCGAACCGCGGATGATGGGAGTGTCGTCGCCGGGGAACTCGTACTTGTTGAGGAGGTCGCGGACCTCAAGCTCAACCAGCTCGAGCAGCTCTTCGTCGTCCATCATGTCAACCTTGTTGAGGAAGACGACGATGGCGGGGACCTGCACCTGGCGGGCGAGGAGGATGTGCTCGCGGGTCTGGGGCATAGGGCCGTCGGGGGCCGATACGACGAGGATAGCGCCGTCCATCTGGGCCGCGCCGGTGATCATGTTCTTGATATAGTCGGCGTGGCCGGGGCAGTCTACGTGAGCGTAGTGGCGCTTTTCGGTCTGGTACTCGACGTGGCGGATGGCGATGGTAATACCGCGCTCGCGCTCCTCGGGGGCGTTGTCGATCTGGTCGTAAGCCACGAACTGGGCCTGGCCCTTCATGGCCATGACCTTGGTGATGGCCGCTGTGAGGGTGGTCTTGCCATGGTCAACGTGACCGATGGTCCCGACGTTCACGTGCGGCTTGGTCCTCTCGAACTTCTGCTTTGCCAACTTGTGATCCTCCTAAGGACATATGCCGACCCCACCACGTTAGCTCTTTGCGTCAGTCGTGAGTGGGGTCCGGCGGTACGGTGGTGTGCCTCCGAAAAAGGGCTTGTTATAGGGTTTTACCTGGAGCCCACGAGCAGTCTCGAACTGCTGACCTCATTCTTACCAAGAATGTGCTCTGCCTACTGAGCTACGTGGGCGGGTGCGCAAGTGAATTCAACGAGTGTGAGCCGGTGCGCCGGGCAAAGGTCAAGTGACCTGTTTCGGCTTACCGCGAGCAGGCGGAACCGGGGAGCCGGCGAAGCCGGTGCGGTTCGTGCGCTGCTCTGCGGGTGGTGGGCGGTGAAGGATTCGAACCTCCGTAGGGCGAAGCCCGACTGGTTTACAGCCAGTTCCGATTGTCCACTCCGGCAACCGCCCCTGGAGCCGACGGTCAGATTCGAACTGACGGCCAGCTGTTTACAAAACAGCTGCTCTGCCACTGAGCTACGTCGGCGCACCTAATTTGCTTGCGCTAGGTTGTTCAGGTACACCCTCTAGTTCGCCACTTTTTATCGAGGCCGTGCTAGAGACGCAAGCAATTATACAGAAAGTGTAAGCGACGTGTCAAGCAAAGTCCGTTGAAATGCAGAGAGCGCAGAGTGCGTGAAACGCAGAGAGCTCAGAGAGCGCAGAGATTTTATTGTTGGCGTTGTGCTCAGGGTAGGTTGATTAGCCACGAAGGGCACGAAGGTCCGCGAAGTTCACGAAGACTATTGGGGCGTGGTACGCGGGCTAGCTCGAGTACCATGCCCCATCATAATAATCTCTGTGTTCCTCCGTTCCCTCTGTGTCTTTGCTCTTTTGCGTTTCGTGAGTAGGCCTGCACGAGGCCGGGGTGGGGTTAGCGTCAGCAGCCGGGTTGGCCGGGGTGGCCGCAGCAGTCTTGCAGGCGGCTTGCACGGATCCAGAGGTTGCGGGCGATGTAGCGCAGCTTGCGGTCGAGGGGCATGGGGCGGGTGAGGTTGGCGGTCCATCTGCGCGGGGATGGGCGGTCGTTTTCGTCGCGGGTGGTGCGCGGGTTGCACATGGCGGCCTCCTTGCGAGACAGGCCTGCGGGCGATGATTACTTCTGAGATAACTCTAAAGTATTATGTAGCCGCCGTCCAGCGTGACCCATAAGTCACCCCGGTTTTGCCCCGGTTGTCCTAGTTACTTATGTAAACAGCACTCCTATAATGGGTGGTAGGACCGGGCACGTCGCGCCTCTCTTCTTACTCCATCTGCCGCGGCTGCCCGTGTCGCGCATTAAGACGCCTTTACGAGGCGGTACCTCACGATGCGCGACGGTGATGGAGGGTGACCGGGGTCGGACGCCCGGCATATTCTGGGCGCGACGCGACCACCGCGCCCGCGCAACGAAGGAGTGACCATGAGACACAACGGGAGGGCCAGACCGGGCGCGGCACGGTGGCTGGCAACACTGGTATTATCCGCACTTCTCGCTTATTCACTTAACCCGGCAAACTCCGCGCTTGGGCGGACCAGGGTGGTTGACGGCACCGACGACTGGACCGGCGCTGTGCCTCCGGTAGCCAACCTGGGCCACCTGAGCCGCGGGTCAGACAATGGCGGCGAGTACGTCTGGCGCGACCAGCCGGGCGACGAGGTCACCGCGTTCATCTCGCCTGACCCCCGCGTCGACCTGACGGGGTTCCGCGTGACGGGCGACAGCACCAACCTGTACGTGTACGCGAAGACCGGCACGTGGACGCCCGAGCCTGCACCCGACAAGCCGCAGGTACAGGTGGCCGTCGATATGGACCGCGACGGAACCGGCACGCTCGCGCTCGGCGGTGGTGCCGACACGAACGTTTCGTCCGGCGCGGGGTGGGAGCGCCTGCTGGTGACGCGGTTCGGAAGCGGCAACTCGGATGT
>DASTEB010000133.1:0-4258 GCA_035710025.1 Chloroflexia bacterium | reverse complement strand
GAGTAGTGCTCGTCGAGCAGGGCGTCTTCGAGCTGCATCATCTTCAGGCCCGCGACCTTGAGGCCCCTGCGCTCGAAGCGGGCAAGAATCTCGCCGAGCAACCCCCGCTGCACGGCGTCCGGCTTGAGAAGCACAAGAGTGCGTTCCATGTCATCTCCTCAGAATAGGTTTAGTTTCAGGACATTCGGAGCAGTATAACACAGCCCATGCGCCGCGTGTAGGCTGTCTACGCCCGGTCGGCGTCCGGGGATACGCCACGGTGGGGGTGCAGGGTCGGAACCACTTGCATGGGTATGCCGTACCACTGTAGTGCTTCCAAGCGGGGGTGCAGGGGGCGGCAGCCCCATGCCGGGGCTTGGGGTGTCCCCCGGCCGCTACTCCGTCGAGTACTCCCCGAAGAACCAGTACCGCGCGTGCGCCCCCGGGTGCTCCACGAACCACCTCAGCGGGTCGCCCAGCGACGGCGCGGGCAGGTACTCCCCAAGCTCCCCGAACGGGACATATCGCAGCTCCTCCACGCCGGGGTCGCCCTCGCACGACAGCGTGCCCCCGACCACCCTCACCGCGAACGCACACACCAGGAACAGCTGCCGCCGGATTACCGAGCGCGACTCGGCTACGTACGCCAGGTCGAGCACCTCGATATCCAGCCCCGTTTCCTCCTTGAACTCGCGCAAGAGCGCGGCGGCCGTGCCCTCGCCCTCCTCGGCCCGCCCGCCTGGCAGCGTCCACACAAGGGGCCTGTCCGAGTACCACCTGTTGCCCGAAAGCAGAACGCTGTCGCCGTCGAGCAGGATGCCCTGGCCGACCCTGTGTACGGCCCAACTCAGGGCCTGTGGGGAAGTATCGTAAGTCATAGCGGATACCGAACCTTGGAGAACGACCGCCGAGCACCCGGCAGCGCGAGCGGCGCGCCGCCCCGTCTACTTTATCTGGTCGAGCGAGAAGTGCTCCATGTGCCACTCGGCGGCCGACTGGAAGCGCTCGGCGTCCATCACCTGCGCGGGCAGCGTCTGCACCTCATACAGGCAGCGAGCAATGCTGACCTGGGTCTTCGGGTCGAACATCAGCTTGCGCGAGAGCAGCAGCCTGTTGTGCTCGTCCACGAAGATCAGGTAGGTGCGGTCCTGCCTCGCAAGCTGGGCGAGCAGGTGCTGGCCGAGTAAGCACGCGTCGTACGTCGGGTGGCCCGGGTCGTGCGGGTTGAGGAAGGTCTCTCCCTTGTACGGGTCGTCGGGGCGGTCCTCAACCACGATATAGAACGCAAGTATCGGGCCATGAGGCGTGCGCGACAGCGTCAGATCTATCCGCGAATTCATGTCGAGCGACGGCATGCGCGCCCACGCGCTGCGCGGCGTGCGGCTGAGCACCGTCACGACCTTGGTGCTCCCCTCACGCAGCAACACCAGGCGGGTGACGGGGTCACCGCCCGGCGGCAGCAGCGATTGTATCTGCGGGGGCAGCGGCATCCCCGGCTCGATGGGCGCTGGGAAGACCCACGGCGGGTAGGCGAAGGCATCGTGCCAACGCTGCCCGTAGGCCACCTGCTGTCGGGCTTCGTAGTGGCTCGGGTCAAGCTCGAGCACGCGGCGGAACTCGCCGATCGCCGCCTCGAACCCCTCGGAGTAGCGCAGCGCCACGGCGTAGAAGTATCGGTAGGCCACCGAGGTCGGCACGAACTGGGTCGCGTGCAGGAACGCCTCGGCCGCGTGCCTTGCCGACGTCGGCTCCACGCGGTACCCCCGGTCGGTGGGCCGTACGCCCCGCTCCATCGCCTCCATGCCCCGGCGGAAAAGCTCGCGCGCCCGGTCCACCACCGCTCGGTCGACCGCGCCGGCCGGTATGATCCCCTGCTCCCGTGCCTGCTCGCCGCCGGGTTGGCCCAGCGTGCCGGTATCTATGCTCAGGTTGGGCATGGTGGCCTGCCCGCCCGGCGGCTCTTCCTCCAGTTCGGGCAGGAGCGACACGGTGCGCAGCCCCAGGTCGACCGACGAGATCTCGCGAAAGCCGGTATCGTCCTCTTCCTCTGGCTCGGGCGGGGGCTCAGGCCCGATCTGCACGACTTCATACGTGCCGGGACTGCCCACTGCGGCCATGCCGAGCGCGGGCACCTGGCTGCCCGGAGGCAGCGCGGGAAGCGCGGTGGTGGCGGGTGCGCCGGTAGGCGGGACAGGGTAGCCGGGAAGGCCGGGCGGCGCCGGCACCGTCAGGCGCTCGGGCACCACGAACGTCTCGGCTATCTTGTCGTGCAGGCCCTGGCGGCGCGCATCGAAGTTGATCAGCAGGAACCCGCCGATGCCCCCGATGGACAGCGAGAAGAAGTACCCCATGATGCGCAGCAACGCCCGGCCGAGCGACGGCTTGCTTCCGTCGGGCGCGACCACCCTCATCCCGAGCATGCTCATGCCCGCCGTCTGGCCCCACACCGACCACTGTATCACGTGGTACGCCGCGAAGATCAGCAGCCCCAGGCACAGGAACGGAGAGGCGCGCAGCACCCACGCCCAGAAGTCGGGGGGCGTGGGACCGCCCGAGGCGATCAGCACATAGAGGAGCACGGGCAGCGCCTGGAAGAAACCCATGAAAAAGAAATCGATAAGTCCGGCGGCGAGGCGCGGCCCGAAGCCGACGTAGTACGGCCCATAGCTGTCGGGCACCTGGGCCGGCGGGCCGGTTGAGGGCGGGGGCTGCTGCGTGTACGGATAGCCGGCGGGCAGGGCGGGCAGCGGCCCGGAGGGCGGGCTGTACTGCTGGACGGGCGGCTGGGGCTGCTCTTGCGGCTGAGGCTGAGGCTGAGGCTGAGGCTGAGGCGGCCACGCCACGGGGCCGGTGGGGCGCTGGGGGTAGTAGGGCACCTGCTGGACGGCGGGCGGGTACGTAGGGGCGGGGGCCGGCACGCCCTGGAACGATGCGGCGCGAGGCGCGTTGGCCTTGCGGTAGGCGGTGACGATGAAGATGCGGTCGCCCGTGCGCTGGTCGGTACCTTCCCACCCTGCCAGGTCGTAGCGTGAGGTATCGGCCCAGCGGCTGCCGTCGGGGGTGGGCACGGCGCGCATGTCGCGCAGGGCGCGCGCCCACGGGTCGTCGGGCCACGGCTCTGTGACACCGAAGGCTGTTAGCGGGGGGTTATCGCCGGAGACAGCGCTGAGTGCGTTAGGGTTGACTGATCCCAGGACCTGCCGCGCATACGCTAAGTCCGGTCGCGATCCTTCCTTCCAGATGAAAACATGGGCAAGCCGCCCATTCTCAAGGACCATCGTGCCCGTGCCTTGTTCCGCATCGCAAACGGGTTGCGCCGATCCCGTGCATGGGCAGGGTAAATATAGAATAAAAGACTCTATATAAGAGCGTATTCATTGTAGCACGGGTGCTCTGAGCGGGGCACCACACAGAAGAGTTATGTGCGGGGTAATACCCGCAAGGAAAAGGTACTACGCAGTTCGAGCACAAAAGGATTAGGAGCATTGGCCCCCGGTTGGCTTCTGGCGCGGGCCAGGGATTAGTACTATAGCACAAATCCCGGCACAGGGCCAAAGCGGCAGTTGGCGTCGATTCTTGATGCGTGATGGTCCTGATGCGTGATGGTCCTGATGCGTAATGCGTAATGCGTAATGCGTGATGTGTGACCTCTCTTGAGCACCGATGCTTACTTCGTACTACCCGGTATGGATGTGCTCACGCTTCACGCATTACGCATTACTCCCCCTCCTGCTATAATGTCCACCATGCACCCCCTCTACAGGCGCCGCGCCTCTAGCCGCCCGCCGGCACCTCTGACCAGGCTCTCGGCCCTCCTGCTCGCGCTGCTTGTGCTGTCCCTGCCCGCGTGTGATTTCGGTCCCGCGCCCGCCAACCCCACGCCTACCCCCACCACCCTGGTGCCCCCAACCCCCACCGTGCCCGACCGCCCGCGTACCGGCACGATCTTCGCCCGCCTTTCGAGTGACGTGCTCACGCTCAACCCCTGGTTCGGCGGCATGGACCGAAACACCCACGACGTGACCGGCCTCATCTTCTCCGGCCTTACCCGGCTCGATAACCACCTCTTGCCGCAACCGGACCTCGCCGAGCGCTGGGAGGTGTCGGAGGACGGCACCCAGCTCACCTTCCACCTGCGCCGGGACGTGCGCTGGCACGACGGCGAGCCGTTCACCTCGCAAGACGTGGTGTGGTCGTACTCCACCCTGCGCCGCATCTCCGCCGAGAACACCGCCACCCTGCACGTTCAGGAGCGCGTTCGCTCGGTCGAGGCGGTCGA
>DASTEB010000132.1:0-2824 GCA_035710025.1 Chloroflexia bacterium | reverse complement strand
GATCGCCGGCGACGCGCAGTCCGAGGGCACACCCACATTCGCTTCCTTTGCGCCACATCTCGGCCAAGTGGGCGATAGGCGTGGGCAGGTCAATGGTCAGTTCATGGCGGCCGACGGTACGGTGTCGCGCGTCGAGCCGGCTGGCGACCCCGCATTGTTCGTAGCTCGTGAATATGACGAGGTCTCGAGGCACAACATCCCGGCAGTGTTCGCGGAGTGGACACGAAGAAGCGGGCCGGTGTATGAGAAGCGGCTGACAGCGGATGGGCCGCTGATGGACTCGCTGTTCGTGCTGGGTAGGCCGGTAACCGAGGCGTACTGGGTGGACGCCATGATCGGTGGACGGACGAGTCGCGTGCTCGTGCAGCTGTTCGAGCGGCGCGTGCTGACGTACAACCCTGACAACCCGCCCGACTGGCGCGTAGAGATGGGCAACGTCGGGCGGGCTTATTTCTCCTGGCGCTACGGCGAGGCACGCCCCGCGCCTGCTGTGGCGGGGCGGGCGTCAGGCTCAGGCGTACTGGTTGCAGGTTGGAACTGGCCCCGTGGCGTGCCTGTGGCCGTGCGGGTCGAGATGGCGGGGGCCGAGGCGCCTGTCGGCGGGCCGGTGGCCGCGCAGCCTGACGAGTCGGGTTACTTTTCGCTAGTGATTCCGGGGTCAGCCGAGCTTACCGGAGCAGTCAACTCCCGCGCCAATCTGCGAGTAGTCGCCGCGGGCGCGGGAGGCATGGTTTCCTTGCCGTTCAGCCCCTCACCACAGATAGCGCCCGGTTCGCTGGAGGGAATGCTGTCGCACGTTGAGCGCGACGGCGCCAATCTGCTCCTTACGCTGGCGGCTGCGGACGGGGAGCATAAGCGCATGGTGCTGCCGCCCGGCGCTCGGTTGCGCTATGCCGAGGGCGGCGCGGCACCCCCCGAGGCCGTCGAGCCGGGGGCATACGCCGCCGCGGCCGGTACTGAACAGAACGGCGTGGTGCAGGTCGCGAGGCTTGATCTTCTCTCGGTGTCAGGCGGCGGTTCTGTAGTCGGCTATACTTGGCTGAACGGCACGAAACTTCGAGTGTCGGGCCGCGGCTGGCCCGGTGGCCAGGCTGTAGCCTTTGGGACGGGTACAGCCGCCGGTGAGCACGAGCGGTTCGCGTCCCTCACGGCCGATAGCAGGGGCAATCTCGTGGGAACTGTAACGCTGCCCGGGCTGAACGCGGCGGCGCCGGCGCGTACGTGGCTGTCGGCGAGCACAGTGTCGTCGGGGGGCACGGCAAGGGTTCTGGTGCCGGTCGTGTCGCTGGGTACTCTTACTTCGCGGCCGTTACCTGGGATGTTGGCCTATAGCGCGCGTGGCGGCCAGGTAGCAGCCGGTCCATTGCAGTGCCCCGAGTCCGGCTGTGCGGAGGGTCGCGCCCTCGACCTGCCTTCGCGCCCGCTCACGGTGAGTCTCGGCGAGACGCTGGCGCTCCGACCCCGCTGGGGAGCCGACCCACTGATTAGCCGCGCTCCCTTCGCGTTCACCGGCGAGCTCTACCGCCTCACGGGCGCGGCTTCGGGCACGTTCGTGCCGTCGGGCCCACCGGTCAATTCCACCGGACTGCTTCCCGGGCGACCGCTCAGCGTTGCCTTGCCGAACGGCATGGAGCAGGGCATTTATGTCCTAATTGTGCGCGCGTCGTGGCCGGGAGCGAGCGGAGTGCTCGTCCATAGCTTCCTACTCGAGGTGAGGTAGAGCCTATTCTGACTTCGTGTACTTGTCGATCCAGTCGGCAATGTGCTGTAAGCGGTCGACGCGGAGCGAGGGCTTGCCGCTGCGGGAAACGTCGTGCCCTCCAGACGGGAAGCGCACCATCGTCACAGTCTTGCCCAGCACCTTGAGCGCCATGTACAACTCGGCCGCCTGCTCGATGTCCACACGGTAGTCGTCCTCGGCGTGCGTGAGCAGGAGTGGAGTCTCGACGTTTCGCACGTACGTTACCGGGGATCGCTCCAGATATAGCTCGGTGCGTTCCTGGGGCATGCCCTCGAATTCCCAGCTCCAAAGCAGGTGGGTGAAGTCGCCGGATCCCCACGCGCTGTACAGGTTGGTGACCGCTCGCATGGCCACGGCCGACTTGAAGCGGTTGGTGTGGCCGACGATCCACGCTGTCATGTAGCCGCCATACGAGCCGCCGGCCACGGCCATGCGGTCGCGGTCGACGTAGGGAAAGGTCTCGACGTGATCCACGAACGCCATGAGGTCGTCGTAATCCACGCCGCCCCAATCGTTGAGGATGGCGTCGGCGAACTCCTGGCCGTAGCCCTGGCTACCCCGTGGATTGGTGTACAGCACGATGTATCCGCGCGAGGCGAGTACCTGGAACTCGTGGAAGAAGCTCTCGCCGTAGGCAACGTGCGGCCCGCCGTGGATCTGGAGCACCAGTGGCCACTTGCGGCTCTCGTCAAAGTCCGGCGGCAGCATCATCCAGCCCTGCAGTCGGGTTCCGCCGGGCCTGTCAATCCAAAGCTCACGGACCGGTGCGACTTCAAGTTGGGCGAGGGCATCGGCGTGTACGTTTGTAAGCGGTCGCTCGTTGCTTCCGTCAAAGTCGCAGCGGTACAGGTCAATGGGGTGCTCGGGGGACGTGGCGCAGTACACGAAACCGTCGCGCAACGTACCGAAGTTGAGGAGCGAGCGGCGGCCCGAAGTGACCTGGCGAACGTCGCCGCCCGAGAGCGGCACCGAGAAGATGTGCGCGGTGCCCTCGGACGTGCCGATGAAGAAGGCGGTGTCGCCCTCGGCATTGAAGCGGACGCGCGTCTCGCCCGTGCCTGCCCACAGGTCCGAGTTGATCAG
>DASTEB010000131.1:0-5006 GCA_035710025.1 Chloroflexia bacterium | reverse complement strand
TATGCAGATCCCACCCGCGCTGGGCATTCGCTACTACGTGCTGCCCAACACCGTCAACCCCAACTGGCCGGGCTACGACGACGCCGGACGGCCCAACTTCCGGCGGCTTGCCTTCAAGGAAGGGGCGGGCCTGTGGGAGGCCGAGGGCGTGCCGGGCTACGCCTACCTGACCGACAACGTGCGCGCCCTCTCGGACGGCGCGGAAGCCGAGCAGTGGCTGGCGGGCCTGACGTGGGAGTCTGTACGCTCGTACGAGGCGGCGGTGGAAGCGCCCGCGTCGGTCCTCGCGGGCTTGCGGCGCGACCCGGCCGGCACGTCGCCCGGCCGCGTCGACGTGACCGAGTACCGCCCCGGCTATGTGCGCCTGGAGGTCGAGGCGGCGCGGCCCGCGCTCGTGGTGGCCGCCGAAGCCTACTACCCCGGCTGGCGTGCCACGCTGGACGGCCAACCGGCCGAGCTACTGCGCACCAACTACCTCTCGCAGGGCGTGCTGGTGCCCGAGGGCACGCACACTGTCGAGCTGCGCTACGACCCGGACAGCATTCGCTACGGCACGCTCATAAGCATTGCCGGGGTGCTGGGGCTTGCCGCGCTGGTGGTGTGGGCGCGCAGACCCAGGAAGCCCTGACCGAATATGGCAGCGCCCGCCGTCAGCGAGAGCCAACGCGCTGCCACTGCGCGCAACCCCGCTGCGGTGCGGGCTCTCCCCTGGCTGGTCTTGCCGCTGCTGGCTGTGGCTGCTTACGTTACCGCTCTGCGGGTGGGCTTCCTGGCCGAGGACTTCATCAGCGTGGGGTTGGGTAACAGGACCGGGCTGAGCCTGTACTACTTCTCGCCCGGCGCCCGGCCCGACTACCGCCCGGTGGGCGATCTCTTGACCCATATCGTGGGCGCGTTGCTCTGGGGCCTCGACCCGCTGCCCTACCACATTATGGGGCTGGCGATGCATACCCTTACCTCGCTGCTGCTGGGCCTGTGGCTGGCCGAGGCCACGGGGCGGCGCACCCTGGGACTGCTTGCGGGCGGGCTGTTCGCCGTCTTCCCGCTGCACACCGAGGCGGTGAGCTGGGTGGCGGCCTATTACGACGCCATGGCCGCGCTGTTCGCCTTCGCGGGGCTGTTGATGTTCACCCTGTGGTGGAAGCGGGCGAACGGTGCGCGGACAGTCGCCGCCTATGCTTTTTACCTGCTCTCGCTCTTCTTCTACGCCTGCGCTCTGTTCACCAAGGAGAGCGTGTTCGCGTTCCTTCCTGTGTTCGCGCTGGCCGCGTGGCTCGCTTCGCCGCGCATGGGCCGGAGCGGCCTGGTGCGCCTGGGCGTGGGGTTGGCGCCGTTTGCCGGGGTGCTCGTCCTGAACGTGGCGGTGCGGCTGGCCCACTACGGCAACCTGGGCGGCTACCAGGTGCAGCGCACCGACTTCGCCAACTTCTTCTGGGACAGCGCGCAAGCCTACTTACTCGTGCTCCTCTCCCCTGTCAACCGGGCGGTGCTGGGCGAGTGGGCCGGGCAGGTGGTTGGGGCGCTCTTCACCCTCGCGCTGCTGGCCGGGCTTACGGTCTACGGGCGGCGCGAGTGGCGGGTGCTGCTCGTGGCGCTTGCATGGGTGGGGCTGGCGCTCGTGCCGGTGCTGAACCTCTCGGTCGACCGAACCGACCTGCAAAATAACCGCTACCTCTACCTCCCCGCGGCGGGCTACTGTATCGCGCCGGCCGTCCTGGCTAACGCGGCGCTTGCTTCGATCCGTGGAGCGCGGGGTCGGGCGCTCGCCATCGGGGCGGTTGCCGTGGCGGCGGCGCTGCTGGTGGCCCTGTCGTGGGTCCACCTGCGCCCCTGGCACACAGCGACGGTGCAGGTGAACGATATCATCGCCGAGCTTGAGCGCACCGTGCCTCCCCAGTACGCGCCTGAAGGCACCGCGTGGCACGTCGAGAACACGCCGCAGAAGTATAAGGGCGCGATGGTCTTCCGGCGAGGCATCGGCGCGCAGCGGCTGCTTTACACGGGCGACAGGATCCAGGTAACGGAGGTAGCAGATGCCCGCGCTGCCGCCCTCACCCTGCCCGCGGACCCCCACCCCGATGCTTTCGCCATGCGCTGGACTTTAGTTGAGTCCGAGCCGCGTTTCCACCTTGAATACGTGACCGGGATCACGCGACCCGGCTCCCCACCCACTGAGGGCGATGGGCTGCGAGTGTGGGACTTCACCGGCTGCGCCTCCACGACCGTCGCCGAGTGGCGAGCCGAATCGGCGGGTGTAGAGTGCCGCCCCGGCAGGGGGTTGGTGGTCAACCCCGATGAGGCCGATCCGCAACTGATCGGCCCCGAGCTTGACATAAGCGCCGCGGACAGACGGTTCGTGCGCCTCCGCGTGGCCGCTACCTACCCCGAGTTGCGCGGCCCGGAGGTGATGGTCATAGACTGGTTCTGGGCCGGCCCCGCGGGCGTATTCGGCCGGTCGGGCTTCGAACGCGCCTATCCCCGGCAAGACGGCCAGCCCTACGTCTACTGGTCCTACATCCCCACCGCCCGCATGGAGGGCGCGCTCACAGCCCTACGCCTCGACCCCATAAACGCACGCACCCCGGCCGAGATAAGCTGGATCGCACTCGACGTCGTCAGGTAAGGCTGATCCTTTCTTCTGAAACACAAAGACGCAAAGGACCGCAAAGATTATTGGGAGTTGGCCTGGGTGTCCAAGTTAGGACAAAGTCAATCCCGGAATATTCTTTGCGCCTTTGCGTCTTTGTGTTCCGTAATCTCTCTGCTCTGGCGAGGGATTCTGCGGGTTACTACAGCGCGTTGCCGCAATTGGAGCAGAACTTGGCGTTGGGCATGTTGCTGGTCTGGCAGTTGCCGCACACCTTGGCCTGCTGCGTAGCTCCGCACTCGGGGCAGAACTTGCTGTTCGCCGGGATCTGGGCGTTGCAATTGTAGCAGGTCATCGTGGCAGCCGCCGGGGTACCGCCGACGTTGCCCTGCGCCTGCTCGGGCTGGGTGGTCGTGCCGCCCTGGGCCTGCTGGGCCTGCTGGGCCTGCTGCTGGGCCTGGGCCATGCTCTGCGAGATCATGCCCGCCATGCCCGCGCCCATGCCGATGCCCGCGCCGAGCCCGAGGCCCGTGCCCGCCGCGTCACCCGCGCCTCCACCGCCCTGGGCCGCGCCCTCGCCAACGCCGCCGATGGCCTGGGCCGTCTGGTACTGCATGTAGGTGCCCATGTTGCCCACGACACCCATGCCGGTGCGCTCGTCGATCCTCTTCGATACCTCCTCGGGAGGGGTGATCGAGGTGACGTACAGCGCCTTGAGCAGCAGCCCCAGGTTGTTGAAGTCGTCTGTCACAGCGCCGCGCAGGCCCGCGCCCACCTCGTTGTACCTGGCGGGCAGGTCGAGCAGGGTGGTCATCGTCTCGCCCATGATGTCGTTGAAGCGCGAGATGATGATGTTGCGCAGGTAGTCCTCGATCTGGCCGGTCTCGTACAGGCCCTGCGTGCCGACGATCTTGTTCACGAACAGCTGCGGGTCGTTCACTGCCATGGCGTAGGTGCCGAAGGCGCGCAGGCGCACCATCCCGAACTCGCTGTCGCGGAAGGTGACCGGCTCCATGGTGCCCCACTTCATGTCGATGAGGTCGGCCATGTTGACGAAGTACACCTCGGCGCGGAAGGGCGAGGTGCCGCCGAACGGTATGCTGATCAGGTTGGCGAGCAGCGGGATGTTCATCGTGGACAGGGTATGGCGGCCCGGCCCGAACGTGTCCAGCGCCTTGCCGTCGCGGAAGAACACGGCGGTCTGGTTCTCGCGCACGATCAGCTGAGAGCCGAGCCGAAACTCCCCCGAACCCCCTTCGGGCACGCGGTGTACGATTTGCCGCCCGGTTGGGTCTAGAAATTCAACGACGTCGAGTATTGCCATCTGCTTGTCTCCTTGGTTGTGCGGAGCGTGGGGGCGCTGCCGCCTGAATTCAGCCGGTTCGCGGCCCCCGCGGCTCCGTCCTCGTGCGCGCTACTGCTCGCCGCGGGGGGTCTCGCTGCCGCCGCCCAGGCCCATGCGGGCCTTGATGGCAGCAAGCTCGTTGTCGATCTCGGTGCTGCGCTCGTTGGTGTCGAAGCGGCTGCCGATGTCGTCGCCCGACTCCTCGGCGTTGAGTTCTGTGTGGGCGTCGGCGCGGGCCTCGGCCATGCGGATGCGCTGCTCCATGCGCGACAGATCGCTCGAGTAGTCGGCCACGTCGAGGTCACGCATGGTCGAGGTCACCTGGGCCTGGGCCTTGGCGCGGCGGTGGCGGGCGATGAGCGAGTCGCGGTTGGCCATAGCCTGGCGGTACTTCTCCTCGAGGGCGTCGAGTTGCCCGCGCAGGCGGCCCGCCATGTCACTCTGCGCCTCAAGCTGCCGCTGCAGCACGGCGATGTTGGCGTCAGAGTCCGATTTGCGCTTGAGGGCCTCGCGGGCCATCCCATCGTCGCCCTGGCGGACGTAGTGCTCGGCGCGCTCGGTCATGTGAGCGACCTTGCGCTCCTCGGCGTCGAGGTCGTCGCGGAACAGGCGCTCCTGGGCCATCATATCGGCCACCTGGCTGCGCGCCCGGTTGATCTCGGTCTCCATGTCACGCAGGATCTGGTTGAGCATGATCTCGGGGTCTTCGGCCTGGTCCAGCATGTCGTTGATGTTGGCGCGGATCAGCGTGGACAGTCGTTCCATTACTCCCATCGTGTGCCTCCTTCATTGGTTGCGAAACCGAAAAATGGGTTGCTTTACCGTTGCCGTAAACGTTTGGCCGGCTGCTACCCGCCGAGCAACCGGCCTGTTGTGTCTAGGTGGTCTTGTCGGGCTGTGCGGAACTGCCCTCGTCAGGTATGTCGAGGTTGTTGCCCATGCGCAGGCCCTCTACTACGTCACCGCCGGGAGCGCCGGGAGTGGCCTCTGAGGCGGGCGAAGACGCAGTCTCGATGCCGGTGCCCGCCTCGCCTCCGGTGGGCATGACGCCGGTTTGGCCGCCCATCGCCTCGC
>DASTEB010000130.1:0-3013 GCA_035710025.1 Chloroflexia bacterium | reverse complement strand
CCCCGCGTGTTCGAGCAGATCGCCCGGCGCGAAATACCCTACCGCAAGATCATCTTCTACCCGTCCGGAAACCCCGAGCCATGATCCTGTGCGTCAACGCAAACGCCGCCATAGACAAGACTGTCGTCGTGAGCAACTTCCGCCTCGGCCAGATCCACCGTCCTGAGAGCGTGCTGGCCGTGCCCGGCGGCAAAGGCGCGAACCTCGCCAAGGGCCTCACGCTCCTCGGCGGCGATCCGCTCGTCACGGGCTGGGTCGGCGGCTCCAGCGGCGACTTCATCGAGCAGGGCCTCGAGCGCATGGGCATGAAGACCGCCTTCGTCCACCTCGAGTCCGAGTCGCGCACCTGCCTCTCCATCCTCGACCCCACCACGGGGCACATGACCGAGATCTACGAGCGCGGCGAGCCTGTGCCCCCCGACAAGGTCGAGGAGCTTGTCGATGTGTTCGGCCAACACGTGGGCACATGCGAAGCCGTCACCATGTCGGGCAGCCTGCCGGCCGGAGTGCCTCCCGACTTCTACGCCCGCCTGATCGAGATCGCCCACGCGGCCAACGTGCCCGTCTACCTCGACAGCAGCGGCGAAGCCCTGCGGCTGGGAGTAGCTGCTAGGCCCTACCTTACCAAACCCAACGCGCACGAGTTCGCCGAGCTTGCGGGCGGCGACGCACACAGCGCCCACACCCTGGCGCACGCGGCCGCCGAAGTCTCCCGGCGCTACGGCACTATCGTCGTCATCTCGCTGGGCGCCGACGGCGTGCTGGTGGCAGGCGGGCGCAAGACATTCGCCGTACACCCGCCGCGCATCGAGGTCAAGAGCGCCGTCGGCTCGGGCGACTGCCTGCTCGCGGGAATCGCCTACGGCATGACCCACGGCTTCACCCTCGCCGAGGCGGCCCGCTACGGCGTCGCGGCGGGCACGGCGAACGCACTTTCCGTCGGCCCCGGCGTGTTCGATCTGGCTGACTTCCGGCGCATTCTTGCGCAAGTTGAGATAATGTAGTGTTACCCGGCTGACGAGGAGGTCGCCGAATGCTAAAGGGCAAACTACTCCACCCCGAGATACTTGACGCGCTGGGCCGCGCGGGCCACGGCAGCAAGGTCCTCATCGCCGACGGCAACTACCCGTTCGCGACAGGCGTCAGCCCACGCGCCCGGCAAGTCTTCCTCAACCTCAGCCCCGGCATGCTCAAAGTCACCGACGTATTGGGCGTGCTCGTCGAGGCCATCCCCATCGAGGCAGCGGCCGTGATGATGCCTCCTGACCGGGAGCCGCCTATCTTCGAAGAGTTCCGCCGGATCCTGCCGGAGGGCATGGAACTTGAACCACTGGAAAGGTACGCATTCTACGCAGCGTCAAAAGAGGAAAGCGTCGCGCTCCTGATCGCCACCGGCGAAGAGCGCGTCTATGCAAACATCATGCTCACTATAGGCGTGGTGAAATAACCGACACACAAAGGAGTTGTTGTTATGTCTAAGATTACGATGACCAGGGGCAAATTCGACGGTATCACCGCCTGCGCGGACGATAACGGCATCATCGCCGCCGCCGCCATGGACCAGCGCGGCTCGCTCAAGAAGGCAATTGCCAAGGCCCGCGGCGAGGGCGGCGCGGCCACCCCCGACGACCTCGCGGCGTTCAAGACGTCCGTCACCAAGATCCTCACCCGGCACGCCACCGCAATCCTGATGGACCCCGAATTCGGCCTCGGCGCCATTGAGGCCCGTGCCCCCGGCACAGGAGTGCTCCTGGCCTACGAAAAGACAGGCTATGACGCCACCGTCAAGGGCCGCCTGCCCGACCTGCTCAACGAGTGGAGCGTGCGGCGCCTGGTAGAGGCAGACGCCGACGCCATCAAGATCCTGCTCTATTACAACCCCTACGACGAGGAGGGGATCAACACCATCAAGCACGCCTTCATCGAGCGCATCGGGGCCGAGTGCGCCGCGCTCGACCGCCCCTTCTTCCTCGAGCCGCTGGTGTACGACGACAACGTGGGCGAGGAGAAGAGCGCCGAGTTCGCCCGCGTCAAGCCGAAGTACGTCACCGCCACCATCGAGGAGTTCTCCAAAGACCGCTACGGCGTGGACGTGCTCAAGGTCGAGGTGCCGGTCAACATGAAGTTCGTGGAGGGCACGCGCGCCTACGGTGGGCAGACCGTCTACACTCAGCAGGAGGCGCTGCGGCTGTTCCGCGAGTCGGCCCAGGCCTCGCGCAGACCCTTCATCTACCTGAGCGCGGGCGTGACCGACGAGGTCTTCCGCGAGACGCTCGAAATGGCGGCCGAGGCGGGCACCCCCTTCTCCGGCGTGCTGTGCGGCCGTGCCACCTGGCAGGACGGCATCCCCGTCTACGCCACCGAGGGCATCCCCGGCCTCGAAGCCTGGCTCTCTGACCGCGGCGTACAGAACATCGAAGCCCTCAACGCCGTAATCGCCAAAGGCGCCGTCCCCTGGTGGACCGTCTACGGCGGCAAAGACAACATCGAAGTAACGGGATGATGCGTGATGCGTGATGCGTGAACTCTCCCCAGCAACCAAGCTTACTCCGCACTACCCGATAAGGGTAAGCTCACGCATCACGCATCACGTATCACGCATCAGGCTAGGAGGACAAACACCACATGAGCGATCAACCGGCAACGCGCGGGCAGGCTGCCCCGCGCTACGTGGGCGACTGGCCCCGCATCGGCATCCGCCCCACCATTGACGGGCGGCGGCGCGGCGTGCGCGAGTCGCTCGAAGACCAGACCATGGGCATGGCCCGGGCCACCGCCGAGCTACTCAGCGCCAACCTGCGCTACCCTGACGGCACGCCCGTACAGTGCGTCATCGCCGACACCACAATAGGCGGCGTAACCGAGTCGGCCCGGGCCGCCGACAAGTTCCGCCGCGAGGGCGTCGGCCTGACCATCACCGTTACGCCCGCCTGGTGCTATGGCACCGAAACGATGGACATGGACCCCCTGACACCGAAGGCGGTATGGGGCTTCAACGGCACCGAGCGCCCCG
>DASTEB010000129.1:0-6206 GCA_035710025.1 Chloroflexia bacterium | reverse complement strand
TGATCCAGTTCTCCAGAACCAACACTTGGCGCCGCGCTCATATAATGTACCTTTCTCTCCCCCGCAATACCGCAGAGCCCTTCATCCACATTATGCCGCCCCACATGACGATCAAGCACCCAATCCCTGCCGCATAGTCCTCGGGATGTGATTTCGCGGCGTGAAACGCCTGTTCACTGATACGTATATACCAGCGCATATGATACCATTATGCGAGCGCATGTCAATGAGTACAGCGCTTTGCTCACCGCAAGTGCATACCACAGGCCCCGTCCTTCCCTTCCGTTATAATTGTGCCGGGCCCGCCGCGCCGCCCCACCTCACTCATGGCAAGCACGACAGCAGCCGAACACCACGCCCCCCTGGCCGCCCCCGATAACGGCGAGGTTGAGGCCGTTCCCCGCGCGCGGGGCCGGGGCGCTGCCCTCATGTGGCTTGCCGTTCCGCTGCTCGCAGTGGCGGCCTACGCGCCTGTGGCCCGGATGTGGTTCGTGGCCGACGACTTCGGCCACCTGCTGTTCCACCGCAGCCTCGCCTTCCCAAAGGCCCTGTACGCCTTCGACGCCGAGAACATGTTCTACCGCCCGCTCAGCACCGTGCTGACGTGGAACCTGGGACACGCGCTCTTCGGCACCAACGCCCTGCCCTACCATCTAATGTCGCTCGCGGCGCACGCGCTCGCCGCTCTGCTCCTGGCCCGAGCCGTAGCGACTATCTCCGGCAGCTCACGCACGGGCTGGCTCGCGGGCGCGCTGTTCGCCGTCTACCCCCTGTGTACTGAGCCTGTGGCCTGGCTCGCATCGCAGTGGGACCTGCTGGCTGCCGTCGGGGCGTTCGGCGCGGTGTGGGGCTTCGCCGCCGCGTGGAAGCGCCGCGACCCGCGCCCGTACCTCGGGGGGCTGTTCGCGGCGTTCGTGGCCGTGGGCATGAAGGAGAGCGCGCTGCCCCTCCTCGCCGTCCTCCCCTTCGTCGCCCTCGCGGCCGAGCTAACCCCGCGCGTGTCTGCCGGCACGGGCGCCGCTCGCCCCCCGGATGGGTGGGGGCGCTTCCTGGGCCGGGCGGCGCTGTGGACGCTGCCCTACGCCGTCCCGTCGCTAGCGTTCGTGGCAGTACGCCTGATCGCGGCGGGCCAGTTGGGCGGATACCCCGGAGCGCGCACCAACGTGCTCGATTTCGCCTGGGACTCGATGGTCAGCAGCGTGCTCATGGCCCTGTCGCCGCTCAATCGCCTGGTGTTCGCGCGTCCCTTTGTTCAGGCGTTCGCCGCGCTCGCAACGGTGCTGCTCCTCGCCGGGCTTGTGGCTTTCGGCAGGCGGCGATGGCCCATGCTGCTGCTTGGCGCGGTATGGTGGGTGGCTTTCGTGGCCCCGGCCCTGAACATAATCAGCCCGACCCCGAGCGGCGACAACGTCACAAACCGGGTGCTGTACCTCAGCATGGGCGGGCTGTGCCTGGCTGCCGCCTCGCTGGCCGATGCCCTGGCTGAAATGCGGGCAGGCAGGCGCATACTGCCGGTCGCCGCCGGGCTTGCTCTCGTTGCGCTGGTGCCCATCACCTGGTTGCAACTACGCCCCTGGGTGCAGGCGTCCGAGCAATCGCGCCATCTGGTCCAGGAAGCAGGCCGCACTCTACCGCCGGTGACCAACCGCTGGATCAAGTTCAACGTGGCGGAGCTGCCGCGAGAGTGGAAGGGAGCGTACCTGTTCTGGAACGGGTTCGATTCGGCGATGACTGGCTTCTACAATATCCTGCCGCGCATGAACAACGTAGACGCGGCGGCCGATCTTCGCCCTGAATGGGTGGCGCAGACGGACGAGGGCACCGACGGCACGTATAACATCGCGATCGGGCTGGACTCCGCAACCGGGACGTACCACATCGCCGATATCGCCGCCATGACCAGGATGGCCGAGCCGCCCCCCGGCGCCGATCGCGTGTGGGACTTTCGCGTCTGCACCGGCCCCCCATCCGACTGGACCCCGGTCAACGCTAACGTTGAGTGTACCGAGCAGGGGCTTGCCTTCCGCCCCAGCACAGGCGACGGCCATATGACGATGTCGGGGCTTGACCTCGACCTCGAGGGCGCGCGCTGGGTGCGGTTAGCCGCGGCCGTGCAATTCCCCATGGTCGAGCAGCAAGGGATGCTGGGCGAGTGGTTCTGGAGCGCTGACGGTCTGAGCGGCTGGGCGCAGGAGCGCAGCAAGAGGTTCTACCTGGCCGCCACCCGCGAGTGGCACGTCTACTGGACCTACCTGAGCGCCCCTGGGATCGGGTCGCGCCTGGATGCCCTGCGGTTCGACCCGTTGAACGACGACCGGAACGCGCGCATCGGCTGGATCGCCGTCTCAACCATACCCGACCCCTGACCGGGGAGCGGGCGGGCCACCGCTGCCGCTGTGTCTACCTGCTGTGCGTCTCGAACAGCACGCTGGTCTGGCCTGTGCCGACGTCCAGCCTCACGATGCGGAAGGGCGACACGTTATCGTACCGGTCCGAGCGGGCTGTAGCGCCGTAAGGTATCGTCTCGCGGTACACAAGCGCCGTGCCGTCGGCCGTCCACTGCAGGTCGGTGATGCCGTGAGGGTTGTCGGGCACCGGCATGGGCCGCGGGTTCAATATCGCCCCGCGCACGACGTCGGCGGTCCACAGACCCACCAGCTGGTCGGCGCGGCCGTTGCGGTCTTTCACGTAGCCGGTCAGCGCCACTTTATCGTTGGGCGAGTAGGCGACGTGGATGATCTGCATCCCTTCGGCTTCCTGCCTCGACAGGTCCTTTGGGTCGATCGCCGGCTCGAGCGAGGCGCGCGTGGTCGAGAACATGTACAGGTACCCACCCAGGTCCCAGCTGGGGCTGTAGAAGTCGCCGCTGGTGAACAGGATGCTGGCAGCGTAGCCCTCCGCTTCGAGCCGCCCGTCGGCCCACACGTAGCTCTTGAGCGCCTGGTTCTCGGGGGCGAGCGCTCTCTGCGTGCCGTTCGCCCCGGTCTTCGGGGCCAATGGAGCGTCGTTCCTTATCAGCACGGTCAGGCCGGTTCCGTCCGGCCGCACGGCGTACAGGTCGGTGCCTTCGTTCTGGCCCACGGGCGCGAGGAAGGTGATGAGCTGCCGGTCGGGCGACACGGCAAGCCCCCGTGCGCCGGTGAAGCGATCATCCAGCGCTTTGAGCATCATCGAGCCTCCGGCGAAATCGCTGTCCTCGCTGTGGCGCGGGTCGGGCACGGCAAACTGGTACAACCCGAGCTGCCCACCGGCGTCGCGCGCCAGCACGAGCAGCGCGCGGTCGCTGTACCAGGCGATATCCTGGAACTCCATGTTCCCGCCGAGCAGCGTCGGGGTCTCGGGGCCTGCGGAGGAGATGTGGGTCACGTACAGCCTGGTGCCCCACACGTCGCTCGAATTAGCCGACGACGTGTAGGCCACTCGCGACAGGTCGGGCGACTGGGCAAACCGCTGCACACCCGCGCCGAGGGTTACCCGCAGCACACCGCCCCTCTCGACGTTGGTGATGTACAGGTCGGTGCCGTTCAGGAACAGTATGCCCCCGTACACCGGGTCGTCCGCGGCATCGTCCCGCGGCATGAGCCGCCCGCTCATGAGCCCCAGCACGGCCTGTGAGTCGACCAGGCGCTCCTGGAACCCGCCGAGGCCGGCGAGCGCTTGCAGGGGCACGCTCAGCCTCAGCCGGAAGACGTAGTTGGGGTCGAACAGGTAGCCTTCGTCGTGGTAGATCCGGTAGGTATCGTCGGTGAAGTAGTCGCGCCGCAGCCACGACGTTGCGCTGCCCTCGGCATGTACCAGTTCGCACTCGCCGCTGCATTCCGCGTCGTTACCGGTGTCGGCCGTCAGCCCCCGGGAGTTAGGCGTGACGCGCAGCTCAATCCAGTACGGTGCCGACCGGGTGCCGCCCTCGCTCCAGGGGTAGAAATAGCGGGTGCTGCCCTCGGCTCTCGTCCACCAGTTCGGCGGGTACTGCACGGTATACCCGTACGCCGCGTCGCGCACGACGTGCCAGCTGTTCTTGTCCTGCGCTTTTTCGTACTCATACACGGGCGTGGGCGCGATCCGCCTGATCACGTCCAGGCGGTCGAGTGTCGCGGTCTCCTGGGCAGATGCGTTCACCGTGCCTTGCGCGACAACGGTGCCCACAGGCCCCGGCAACTCGCCGTCCGGGCCAACGACGCCCTCGACCTGCGGGTCGCGGGTCGCCAGAGGGGGCGGGGGGTAGGTGTCGTCGGGCACGCGCACCTCGGTCACCGGCCCGTCGAGGCCAGGCCAGCCGCCGAGGGCAAGAGCGCCCAGGAAGAAGAACAGGGCAACGGCAGCAAGAGCGAACGGGCTGGCCGCGCGCATCAGGCGAACGTGGAAGGGCGGGCGCGGGGCGGGCGCGAGCGGATCCGGAATGTACCAGGGGCGCTCTCCCCTTCGGGAGGCGGGCACCTCTTCGACGCGACGCGACTGCTCCTTGCGGCGGGCTATCTCGCCGAAGACGTCGGCGCGCAGGTCGGGCGCGGGGTGGCGCAGCGGAGTCTCGGCGAACAGCAGCGCCATCTCCATCATCTCGACCATCTTGTACGCGCATTCGTCGCACACCGCCACGTGCGCCTCGACACGCGCACGCTCGGCCTGCGTGACCTCGTCGTCCACGAACCGCGAAATCAGTAGTCGTATGTCTTCGCAGCCGCTTTGCTGCATCTGGAGAGTGCTCCGCTATTTGTGTGGGGACCGTGCGAGTCGGCCCTTCGGATAAGTCGTGTTACCGTTACTTTCTGCGGTGTTGCGTTGCCCTTACTCCGGTGGATTGGCTTTCTTGTACGCGTCCATGAACTTCTCGCGGCCCCTGAAAATGCGCACCGCGACGAGGTTCACACTGATACCTAGCGTTTCTGCTATCTCCTTGTAAGACATGCCCTGGTACATATTCAGCACCAGGCACGTGCGCTGGTCGGACGGCACTTTCTCCAGCGCCTGCTGAATGGCGTCCTGGTCGGCCTGCCGGGGCGCGTGGTCCGACTGCGGGGCCACAGGCTCGACATCGAGGCTGAACGGCACCCAGGTGATGCGCTTGCGCCGCCTGAGCGAGTCGAGGGCGGTATTGGTGGCGATTCGGTAGAGCCAGGGCGAGATCTGCAGCGTATCGTCGGTGCGTGGGAGGGCATTGTACGCCTTGAGGAAGGTATCCTGCGCGAGGTCGTTGGCTGCCTCCCAATCGCCCACCAATCTATATATATAGTTGACCATGGCGGCCTGGAAGCGCTCGAACAGGGCGGCGAAGGCAGCGTCTGACCCCTGGCGCGCTTCACGCGTCAGCGCAAGCAGCTCGTCGTCCGAGCCGGCCGGCTGTGCGGCGGGCGCGAGCGGCTTACCCTGCCACTCGGCCGCTGCGGCCTGTAGGTCCATGCGCCGTATTTTCCTCTCTTCGCCCAAGAGTCCTTCCCTTGCGAGAGGCTCTCTACCCATTAAATTAGACGCCCGGCAGAGAGCATTTCTTACACCCGCCCGAGGTAGCAGGACGCGGGCCGCGCCCCACCCCGTACTCCAAGGTTACCCCCATCCGCGGCGGCGTGTCAACGGCCAGTCGGCCCATCTTCCATAGCGCGGTGCTTTATAATGCGTGGCGTGAGGAAGATCTACGACCTGCGCGAAGACACTCGGACCATCGAGAACATCCAGCACGCCACCCTCAACACCGAGGACTACGGCGTGGTGTCCGAGCACGGGCTGTTCGGCTCGGACGAGTGGTGGGCAGCCATCGAGCGCGGCGACCTGCCGGTGCATACCGTCGAGGGTGTGATCTCGGACGTGTACGAGAGCGGTCACAACGACGTCTCGCAATTCGAGGTTGATGACGGCACCCGGAAGACTGACTGGCTCCGTAAGGGCGACGACTCTTACTACGTGATCGGCGCCCCTGTACGCATCGAGTACGTGGTCGAACGGCCGAAGCCTCGATGGACCACGCCGAAACACGCGAAGATGGGCAGGGACAAGCTAAAGACTGTCCTCTCCATCTGGATCGGCATTAGCCCCCTCGCCCCCACCGAACCATCTACACAACCCGCGCCGGAGCCTGCCGCCGAAGCCGAACCCCGGCGCGGCCTCTACACCGTGCTCGTGTACGACAACTACCATTACATGGACGAGGACGACGCGCCCTTCCGCCTGGGCGACTTCGAAACGTGCGAGGACGCCGTCGCCGCGTGCAAGCG
>DASTEB010000128.1:0-7818 GCA_035710025.1 Chloroflexia bacterium | reverse complement strand
TCGAGGCCCGCCGCTTCCGACAGGCGCAGTACCTCGGGTAGCTCGTAGCGCCCGTCGCTGTGTACGCTGTGCAGGTGCAGGTCGCCCCGCAGCCAGCGGTACTTCTCGGGGGTGCAGGTGACGGTGAGGGTGACGGCGCAGCCGTCCGGCGGGACGCGGTTGGAGGCCACGCGAACGGCCCAGCGGCCGGGGCGCAGCTCGCCGGGCAGGTAGCCGGGGGTGGCCCTGTCGCGCTCGATCCAGAACTCGGCCCGCGCGCCGCCGCTCCACCCGCGCGAGCCGGCCTGATCCACCAGCCCCAGGTCGACCACCTGCCCGGCGAACTCGTACCCTTGCACCTCGCAGGACACCGACACTCGCTCGGTGCCCGCGGGCACCTCGAACGGCGCCTCGACGAACCTGCCGTGGTCCCCGGGCGTGAGAGTGATTGTCAGGATAGCGCGCTGTTCTGCCCTATCGTTCGTGCGCTGCATCAGGCTGTCTCCATGCGGGTGTGGCTGCAATACGGGCGGCGCTCCGCGCCCCACGTGTACCCGCGTGTACGTGTAATGGTACGACGGGCTGGAGTATCGCGCAACTCATGCGGGGACCGTCGCTCGGGGGGCGCACGGGCCTCGCATAGTGCCCGATGCCTGCGCGTCGTTGCCGGGAACATTAAAATAGCGTAAATATGGGTAGCGCACAGGCGCGTGAGCGGCTATACTAGGGAACGGTGAGTCTCCTTGACTGCGCCCACAGGAGGAGTCCCTGAGACGATAGGCGGCAGAGTATGCGCTATCGTCGTGGGCGACCGGCGGTTCGCGGCTCAACGCCCGCCCCTGCCGCCTTTCGGTCTATCATTGATAGGCAGAACCTGACACGTGACCATTGCCGGTGGTTGCATTCTCGTACGTAGTGCGTTATATTTGGCGCACCTCCGTACTAACCCCCTAAGTTGGCCGCCCTCAGTTGTACTTTGTGAGCGGGTCACACCTGTACAACCACGGGAGAGATCGCCGCACGGGCCTGAACCGGGTCTAGATTCGCTAACCGATGAAGTCCAGGCTCTGGCCCCGGCCGCGGCATTATCTTATCGGACTGCGCGACGACGCGCGTACCAGAGGAGGGTTCAGATGTATCGCAAGGTATTGGTAGTTTTACTCCTGGCACTGGCCTTCCCGCTCGGGTTGGCCGCCTGCGGCACGACCCCGGCAGCCCCGCCGGCCAACACGCCGCAGGCAGGAAATACCCCGGCGACCTCCGGGGACGCAGGAGAAGCCACGCCCACGGTGGTCGTGCCTCCCAGCAAGGGGGACAAAGCCGCCATCAGCGCGTGGACACAGGCCAACAGCGTAGAGACTACACGAGCCACCAACATCGAGGAAGCCGCGACCAAGCTTGGTTTCAAGGCGGAGGCGATAGCCGACCCGACCGGCTGGGGAGACTACAAGAAGAAGTTCCTCCTCGCCGCCGACTCGGGCCAGGGGCCTGACATCATCCTCTCCGGGCACGAGGATATCGCACCCTGGGGCCAGGCAGGCTACATTATCCCTCTCGACGAGATGATCGATGCCAACAAGGCAGTGTACGACGATATCATCCCGTCGTTGTGGGAATCGGTCACATGGGACGGCAAGCGCTGGGGTATCCCGCAGGATACCGAGGCCCGGCCCATGTACTACAACAAGAAGAAGCTGGTCGAGCTTGGCTGGACCGAGGCAGAGGCCGAGGGACTGCAGGACCGCATCACCTCCGGCGATTTCACCCTTGACGACATGATCGCCCTCTCCAAGGAAGCGATCGAGAAGGGCGTAATCAAGGAAGGCGACGGCTACTGGCACAGGCCCACCAAGGGCGGCGACTTCTACCAGTACTACTTCGCTTACGGCGGCGAGCTGAGCGACGAAGCCACCGGCAAGCTGCTGTTCGACAAGAAGGCGGCCGAGCAGTGGTTCTCGTTCCAGCGCCGCGTGATCGAGGAGGGCATTACGCCCAAGACCATCCTGGGCACCGAGTCGAAGATCTGGCACGAGAAGGTGACCAGCGGCGACGTGCTCTTCTGGAACGCGGGCGTGTGGAGCTGGGCCGACTGGGCCAAGAACTATGTGAAGGACAAGGGCGGCGACGACTACCTGTACGGCTTCGTCGGGTGGGCGCTGCAGCCTTCGGGCATCAAGGGCCAGCCGGGCGTGACGTTGTCGCACCCGCTCGTCTACATGGTCAGCTCGGAGAAGGCATCGGGCGAGACCCAGCAGAAGGAAGCGTTCGACGTCATCACGGGCGCGACCACTCCCGAGCTGAACAACAAGCACGCCATCGGCAGCACGCACCTTGCGATCCTCAAGGCGCAGGTGGAGGATCCCGAGTACGCGGCCAACAAGCTGCTGGCCGGCACGGCCTACATGCTCGATCACACCCGCTTCCTGCCGAACAACCCCAACTTCGGACCCTATGACGATATCGTGTTCCGGCTGATGTCCGCCGCCGAAAACGGCGAGATGTCCCCGGCCGACGCGGTCAACGCCGCGGCCGACGAGCTGCAGACGGAACTGGGCGACAAGGTCGTCATCCGGTAGTCTGGAGAGATTGACGGACCGGCTATCGGCCTCCGACCCCTTCACAGGAGGCCGAGGGCTGATAGCCGGTACCCAATTCGCGATAGGAGTCCCGCTATGGCCACCACCACCGCACGGGCCGAGGCAGGCGTTCTGCAAGCGGCGCGCGCAAGGAGGCTGCGCGCCAATACAACCGCCCTCCTGTTCCTGACGCCTGCGGTGCTGCTCGTGCTCATCTTCTTCCTGGCCCCGGCCCTGATCACCATCTGGATCAGCCTGACCGACATGAGCACAGCTACCTTCAGCAACCCCAACTTCATCGGCCTGGACAACTACAGGCGCATCTTCAACAGCAACGCCATAGGCAAAGTAGCCCTCAATACGGTTTTCTACGTGGGCGCGACGCTGGCCCTGTTCAACGTCGGAATGGCCCTGGTTATAGCGCTGTTGACGACCCACATCTCCCGGCAGACGGGCGCCCTCTTCCGGGCGCTCTGGCTCCTGCCCCGCATCACCCCCTCGGTCGTCTATATCATGATCTGGAAGTATATGGCTGCCGATGCGCCCTTCGGTGTGTTCAACCAGTTCCTGCAGCCCCTCGGCATCACCCCGCAGAACTGGGTGATTGCCACTCCGTGGGTGATGGTGATCCTGGTCAACGGCTTTATCGGCGCGTCGTTCGGCATGATCATCTTCACCTCGGCCATCGAGTCGATCCCGAGCGACTTCCTGCGCGCCTCGCGAGTGGACGGGGCGTCCACCATGCAGACGATCCGCTACGTGATACTGCCCCTGCTGCGCTGGCCCTTCCTGTTCGTGCTCACCTACCAGTCGCTCTCGCTGCTCACCAGTTTCGAGCAAATACTGCTGCTGACCGACGGCGGGCCGGGCTACTACACCACCGAGACGTGGGCGCTGCACTCCTACCACCGCGCCCTGTCGAACTACTTCGGCAACGTCAGCTTCGGCTTCGGGTCGGCGTTGGCGGCGGTGCTGGTGGTGATCGGGGCGATACTGGCGGTGGTATACCTGCGTATCTTCCGCTTCGGAGAGCTGCTCCAGAAGCCGAAGATCGAGACGCTGTAGAAGGGTAGGGAGACTGCGATGGTCGAACCACGTGTGGGACTGAGAACGTTCCTGCCTTATCTGCTGCTAATACTGCTCACCTCGCCCGTGCTGCTCGGGTACCTGTGGCTTGTGATCGCCACCTTCTCGAGGCGCACCACCGGGCTTGTGCCCGACACGTTCACGCTGCAAAACTGGGACTTCCTGTGGGACTTCACCAACTGGCAGGATAGCGTGTGGGCGGTGACGCTCAACACCGTGCTGCTGGCGGTCGGTCTGTCCGTACTGGTGGTCGCCATATCGGCGCTGTCGGGCTACTCGCTGTCGCGGCTCGACTTCACCGGGCGGCGCTCGTTCATGTCGATGACGCTGATCTTGCACGCATTCCCCGGGATTACCCTGCTGATCGCCATCTACTTCGTGCTGCGCACGCTGGGCCTGTACAACAGCATCGGCGGCGTGATACTGGTGAAGGTGGCCCTCGAATTGCCGCTGGGCATCTGGTTGATGAAGGGCTTTTTCGACCATGTGCCGTGGGATATCGAGCGGGCGGCGCTGGTGGACGGGGCTGGGCGCTTCCGGGTGTGGTGGCAGATTGTGCTGCCCCTGATCCGGCCGGGCATCGCGGCGCTTGCGATCTTCTCGTTCATATCGGGCTGGAATGAGTTCCTTATCCCCTATACCTTCATACTGGGCAGGCAGCAGACCACGCTGGCCGTGTACCTGAACCAGCTATCCAACGACACCCGCTTCATAGACTACGGACAGGTGGCGGCGGTGGGGCTGTTCCAGCTGCTGCCGGTGCTGATCTTCTTCCTGTTCACGCAGAAGTATCTGCTCAGCATCTACGCGGGCGGGGTGAAGGGAAGCACCTAGTCTGTAGTGGACAGTGGACAGTGGTCAGCCTGGCCCATGGGTATGACACAATGAAGCATGAAGCACAATAACTCTGTGGCTGGTGGGCATGATGCCAGATAAGGCAGTCTTACACTGACCACTGGCCACTGACCACTGGCCACTACCTAGAGGAGCGACTGATGGAGATCAGGCTCGAAGAGCTGAGCAAACACTACGGCAAACTGGCGGCGGTTGACGCGCTGAGCCTGCACGTGCGCGACGGGGAATTCCTCGCGCTGCTGGGGCCGAGCGGCTGCGGCAAGACCACCACCCTGCTGATGCTGGCGGGCATCCTGCGCCCGACCGGGGGCACAATCCGCTTCGGCGACAGGGTGGTCAACCTGGTGCCGCCGCAGGAGCGCAACATCGGCATGGTGTTCCAGAGCTACGCGCTCTATCCGCACATGACGGCCTACCAGAATATCGTGTACCCGCTGAGGCTGCGGCGCACGCCCGAGGCCGAGATGCGCCAGCAGGCCGAGAAGGTAGCCGATCGGTTAGAGATCTCCCCACTGCTGCAGCGCAAGCCGGGTGAGCTATCGGGCGGGCAGCAGCAGCGCGTGGCGCTGGCCCGCGCCCTCATCAAGCAGCCCGACATTCTGCTGTTCGACGAGCCGCTGTCTAACCTGGACGCTCGATTGCGCCTGAGCACGCGCAGCGAGATAAAGCGGCTGCAGAAAGAGTTCGGCATCACCAGCGTGTTCGTGACGCACGACCAGGTGGAGGCGCTCACGATGGCCGACCGCATCGCCGTGATGCGTGACGGCAAATTGGAAGCGCTCGGCACGCCCAACGAGCTGTACGAGAGGCCGCAGACGCGCTTCGTCGCGTCGTTCATCGGCCACCCACCCATGAACCTGCTGCCCGCCACCCTGACCTACGACGGAGGGCAGACAACGGTGCGCGCGGCCCGTGCCGAATTAGACGTGCCCGATTCACTTGCGCGGCGCCTGAACGGCAACCGCCAGCCCGAGCGCGAGGTGCTGTTCGGCGTCAGGCCCGAGGACCTCACCCCATCGCCGGACGGGCAGATCGAGGGCGAGGTGGATCTGGTGGAGCCGCTCGGCCGCGATGACCTGTTGATCATACGGGCGGGGGACACGCAGATACACGCCCTCGCGCCCGCGGCTTCGGGCTACAGAACCGGGGCGAGCCTGCGCCTGCGGCTCGACCCGGACCGCATCCACCTGTTCGACCCGAGCACGGAGCGCTCGCTGTTCTGGCACCAAACTTAACGCGGCGGCACCTCACTCTGACTGCTCGCTGCTCCTTTCTTCATGCCTAACTCACCAGACATGGATGACCTCACGCTGGCGCGGCGGTACGCGCCCGTGCTCCGCTTCGACGGCGCCGAGCCTTTCCTGCCCCTGCGCGTTGGCTATACTGTCTTTCGCGCGCCGGGGGCTTCGCCCTCGTTCCCGCGATACATCCGGCCCGAGCCTCCGGCCGCGCTGGCTATCGAGTATGCGCTGTGGTGGGACTGGGACATCGGCCACCTGTACGAGCTGGAGCACGCCTGGGTATACGTGGGCGAGGACGGCGAGGTGCTCAAGGCGGAGTCGAGCCAGCACGGGGGGGACTACGGCGGCGACCTCCGTCTGGACGACGGGCGGCCGGTGCTCTACTCGGAGCCGGGCAAGCACGCGCTGGCCTGCGCGCCGGAAGCGCTGGTGGCTCGGCGCGACCACACCGAGCACTCGTGTGGGCCGGGGGCCGGGCGGGGCGGGGTGTGGGTCACGCCCCTGTACCGGGGCCGCATCGAGAGGACGCCCGACGGCAACCAGTTTGTGCGCACCTACCTGCGCCGCCACGCCTTCCGGCCCCGCTGGGACTGGGGCCTGCGGGTGGACGTGTCGAAACTGCCGATGGTGCCGTGGCCCGAGATGGATGCGGAGATACCGGGGATAGTGCGGGCGCGCCTAGAGGAGCTTGACGCGGCGATACCGTGGGGCGAGCGCCACGTGTTGCACGTGGGCCACCGCGGGGCCAGCGCGCACGCCCCCGAGAACACCCTGGCGGCGATCCGCAAGGCGGCCGAGCTTGGCGCGCACATGGTCGAGCTTGACGTGCGCATGAGCGCGGACGGCGTGCCTGTGCTGTCGCACGACGCGGCGGTGGGCATGCCCGGCCGCGGCCCGGTGCCGGTGAACGCCCTGACAGCGGCCGAAGCGCGAACCTCAACGCCAACACCGGAGACGTCGGTGCCGACGCTGATCGAGGCGCTCGATCTTTGCAGGGAGCTGCACCTGGGACCCTACCTCGAGATCAAGGAGGGGGAGACTGTCTGGCAGACCGTCGCGGCTCTGACCGACCGCGGCATGGGCAAGCACAGCGTGGTCGGCTCGTTCCAGCCCGCCTGGGTTGCGCGGGCGACAGATCTCGCGCCCGACATCCCGACCTCCATCCTGTTCGGCGCGTTCGACGTTGACCCGGTTGCGCTGGCGCGGGGCTGCGGCGCGAGTTACGTCCACCCGTGCTGGGAGCGCCACCCCTCGCCCAGCACGCTGCTCACGCCTGCGTGGCTGGGGCGGGTGCGCGGCGAAGGATTGGGTGTGGTGTGCTGGCACGAGGAGCGGCCGGAGGAGCTGAGGGCGCTGCTGCGGCTCGGCGTGTCGGCGGTGTGTACCGACCGGCTCGACCTGATGCGCGACGTCGCGGAAGAGCTATCGGGCCGGGGCTAGCGGTAGTGGACTACCCGCCCGACGTAGGCGCCATGCTTGATGCCCTGGTGGCCGGCGCGCAGGAAGCGCTCGGTGACAACCTCGTTGGCCTTTACCTGCGAGGCTCGCTGGCCACGGGCGATTTTGTCCCTGACTACAGCGACATCGACTTCTTCGCGATCACCGAGCGGCCCGTTTCCGAGGAGGAGTTCAGCCGCCTGGTGGATCTGCACGAACGGCTCTCGGCGCTGCCCAACAAGTACGCCGGGCACCTGGAGGGGCCGTACATGCCCCGCGATTCGGCGCGCCGCTTCCGGCCGGGCGATCAGCACCCGACCATCCACCGGGGCGAGCCGTTGCTGTGGATGGTACAGGGCAACAACTGGGTGCTCGAGCGCCGGGTGGTGCGAGAGCAGGGCATCACCCTCTTTGGGCCGGACCCGAGGACGCTCATCGACCCCGTCTCCGCCGGTGAGATACGCGACGCGGTGCGTACCCGGCTCGCCGACTGGGTGGAGTTTGCCGAGCACCCGGAGGACCCGCACTGGTGGCAGCCGCTGGGGCACAGCGCGTACGTGGTGGAGACGATGTGCCGCGCCGCATACACGCTGGCGACGGGAGAGTTGTGCAGCAAACCGGGCGCGGTAGCGTGGGCGCTTGAG
>DASTEB010000127.1:0-4594 GCA_035710025.1 Chloroflexia bacterium | reverse complement strand
GGGCGGGGCGGTCGCCCGGCAGTTGCTGGACCGGGGCCACAAGGTGGTGACCATCGCTCGGGACATGAGCCGGGCGGTGGAGATTGAAAAGCTCGGGGTGGAGGTGAGCCAGGGGGACATCACCGACATGGAGAGTATGCGCGAGCCTATGCGCGGGGCCGACGGGGTGTTCCATATCGCGGCTTGGTACAAGGTGGGCGCGGACGACAGCCACCTGGCCGAGGGGATCAACGTGGGGGGCACGCGCAACGTGCTGGAATTGATGCGCGAGCTTGGGATACCGAAGGGGGTGTACACGAGCACGCTGGCGGTATTTTCGGACACGAAAGGGCGGCTGGTGGACGAGAACTATTACCACGCCGGGCCGTGGCTGAGCGAGTACGACCGGACGAAGTGGCTGGCGCACTACAAAGTGGCGCTGCCGATGATCGGGGAGGGGCTGCCGCTTGTGATCGTGCAGCCGGGGATGATCTACGGGCCGGGGGACCAGGGGCCGGCGCACCAGCTTTGGGAGCAGTACCTACAGAGGCGGCTCCCGATGGTGCCCGCGGGCGCGGCGTACTGCTGGGGGTTCATAGACGACATGGCCGAGGCGCACATCCTGGCGATGGAGAAGGGGCGGCCGGGGCGGACGTACATCATCGCGGGGCCGCCGCAGTACGTTTCGCGAGTGCTGCACATGGCCGAGGAGACGACAGGGGTGCCCGCGCCGAAGATCAAGGTTCCCGCGTTCGCTTTGAAGGGTTCAGCCCGGTTGATGGAGCAGGTAGAGCGGTTCGCGAAGCTGCCCGCGTTTTTCAGGGCCGAAACGATGCGCTCGATGGCGGGAGTGACCTACCTCGGGACGAACAACAGGGCGCGGCGCGAGCTAGGGATCAAGCCGCGCGCCATACGCGAGGGGCTGCGCGTGACGATGCTGTGGGAGATGCAGCAGATGGGGATAGAGATACCGCCGACGCCCTCGTAGTGCCTGTTGCTATATGAGGTGACAAAAGTAGCACATGATTCAAGCGATCCAACAGGACAGGCACACTCGGGGCCACAACCGTGCAGCAGCCGATCGATGAGCGTCAAGACTACGATCCGGTAGCCACCGAGTATGCCCGGCGCTTTCTCCATGAGCTCGATTATAAGCCCTGGGACTGTGCCCTGCTTGATCGCTTCGCCGCGTTGGTCGCGGGCAAGAGCCGGGTGATGGACATAGGTACCGGGCCGGGCCAGGTGGCGGCTTACCTGCACTCACGTGGCCTCGACGTGTTTGGGGTCGATCTGTCTGCGGCCATGGTGGCTCAGGCCCAGGCCGCCAACCCGCAGGTAGAGTTTCGCCAGGGCGACATGCGCTCACTCGACTTGCCCGACAACTCGCTGGCCGGTATCACCGCGTTGTATTCGATCATTCACATCGACCGCACCGGCGTGACTACCGTGCTCAAGGAGCTGCGCCGCGTGCTTCAGCCGGGTGGACGGCTCCTGTTGTCATTCCACGAGGGGGATGAGATCCGGCACTTCGATGAGCTCTGGGGCCAACAGGTCAAGCTCGATTTCGTCTTCTTCATGCGGGCGGAAATGGAGGGCTACTTGCGCGAGGCCGGCTTCGCCATAGACGATGTCCTGGAGCGCGATGCGATCCCGGAGCAAGAGGTAGCAACCCACCGTATATACATAATCGCCAGCAAGCCTTCTGATGGAATCTCGTAGGGTCTAGCCGGTGCGCAGGGCAGGCTCGACAACCTCGAAGGGGAGCCTGCCCGCCTTGAGGAAGACCTCCATCTGGGCGGGGCCGACGGGACGGGCGAAGTAGTAGCCCTGGCCGCGGTCACAGCCCAGGGCGTGCAGGTAGGCGGCCTGCTCCGCGGTCTCGACGCCCTCGGCGGCGACCTTGAGCTTGAGGGTGCGGGCGAAGGCGACGAGGGCGTGGACGATGGCGGTGTCCTCGGCGCGCACGCCCATGTCGCGCACGAACGAGCCGTCGATCTTGAGGCCGTTGATGGGGAAGCGGCGCAGGTGGCTGAGGGCCGAGTAGCCTGTGCCGAAGTCGTCCAGGGTGAGGGAGACGCCCATGTCGCGCAGAGCGTGGAGCACCGCGCCCGCCGAGTCGGGGTCGTCCATGCCGACGCTCTCGGTGATCTCGAGGTTGAGGCAGCGCGCGTCGAGGCCGGTGTCGTCCAGCACGCGGCCGATGTCGCTCAGCAGGGCGGGGTCCTTGAACTGGCGGGCGGAGAGGTTGACGCCGATAGCGGCGGGGGCTGAGTTGCCGAGCGCGTGCTGCCATTGGCGCATCTGGCGGCAGGACTGCTCGAGCACCCAGAGGCCGAGGTCGACAATGAGGCCGGTCTCTTCGGCGACGGGGATGAACTCGGCGGGGGGCACGAGGCCGCGCTGGGGGTGCTGCCAGCGCACGAGGGCTTCGACCTCGGCCACGCGGCGGGTGTCGAGGCGGACGACGGGCTGGTAGTACACCACGAACTCGCCCTTGTCGAGGGCGCGGCGCAGGTCGATCTCTGTCTGGAGGCGCTTCCAGGCGCGCACGTTCATGCTCTGGTCGAAGATGGCGTAGCGCGACTTGCCGCGCTGCTTGGCCTCGTACATGGCGACGTCGGCGTTACGCAGGAGGTCGTCGGGGCGGTCGGAGCCGGTGACGCTGAGGGCGATGCCGATGGAGGTGCTGATGAACACCTGCTGTCCGTCGAGATCGAAGGGGCGCTTGACCGACTCCACGATGCGGCCCGCTACGCGCTCGGCGTCGCGCACGTCGTTCAGGCTGTCGACAAGGACGGTAAATTCGTCGCCGCCGAGTCGGGCGACCATGTCGCCGGGGCGAATGCAGGTGAGCAGGCGCTCGCTCACGCTCATGAGGAGGCGGTCGCCTGCCTTGTGGCCGAGGCTGTCGTTGATTACCTTGAAGTCGTCCAGGTCGAGGAAGAGGAGCGCGACCATGCCGTGGCCGCGGCGCGAGCGCTCGATGACTGTGGAGAGGCGCTGGAGGAAGAGGGTGCGGTTGGGCAGGCCGGTGAGGGAGTCGTGGAAGGCCTGGTATTCGAGGCGGCCCTCGAGGAGTTTGCGGTCGGTGACGTCGCGCACGGCGACGAAGTGGTTGCCGGGGAGGACGTTGGGCCGGGTGTAGAACTCTATATCGCGGTGCTGTCCGTCGGGCAGCATGATGTGGGTCTCGCCCCAGCCGCCGCCCTGCGCGAGGGTCCTGGCCCACAGGTCCTGCATGGCGGCTTTACTCGGCTCTGGGAGGAAGTGGCCGAATGTGTGGCCGAGCACGGACTGCTCGCTCAGGCCGAGCAGCTTGCACGCGGCGGGGTTGGCCTCGACGATCTTGCCCGAGTCGTCGAACACCATGAAGGGGTCGAGCGCGGTCTTGAACACGGCCTGGAAGCGCGCCTCGCTCTGGCGGCCGCGCTCGCTCGACTCGGCCAGGGCGTCGAGCATGCGGATGATGTCGCGGGCCAGGCGGCCCAGCTCGTCGCCCCCGGCCTCCTCGACCCGCGCATCGGGCTTGCGCGTCTGGGCGATGCGCTCGACCCCGGCGCTGAGGCGCAGCAGCCGCGACATGACGAGCCGCTCGAGCAAGGCGAGGATGACCAGCCCGAAGACGAGGCCGACGAGCACCATGCCGATCATGAAGAGCTGAACGGTGCCCTGGCCGCGGGTGAGGGTGGTGCGGGGCAGCTCGGCGCGGAGGAGCACGGCGGGCTTGCCGTAGACGTCGGCGAGCATGGTGTAGCCGCCGAGCCTGCCGTCGTCGATCGGCTGGACGGCGACCTCGCGGGGCGCGGCCAGGGCGGGCATGGCGTCGGCGAAGTCGCGGGGGAGGTTGGGGTCGTCCACGCGGTAGGCGGTGAGGGAGATGAGGGTGGTCTGGGAGAGGGCGGCCAGCTCGTGGGTGTCGAGCATGCGGCCCATGACCAGGGCGCCGGCGACCGGGCCGCTGCCGTCGCTCTTGAGGATGGGCATGGATACGACGGTGAGAGGCCCCTCGGGCAAGAGGATGAGGCCGGAGATGCGGCTGTTGGGCGAGGAGTGGGTGCTGAGAGGCTTGCCGGGGGCGAGGTGCTCGCCCAGTCCGGCGGGCACGGGGGCGGATGCCGCCTTGCCGCGGTCGTACCACTTGACGAAGACGGTCTCGCCCCAGGAGTTGACGAAGGCCATAAGGCTGAGGTCGTTGGACGCCATGGGCACATCGCCCGCGAGGTTGGAGGAGTAGTAGCGCGGATCGCCGTTGGTGACGTACTCGTAGGTGTCGTCCCAGATAGCCCAGTCGGCGGCGGTGCCCTGGAGATGGCTCAGGTCGTCGTCCAGCGCGCCGATGACGCGAGCGACCTCGCGGCGGGCGTCAAGTTCTTCCTGGTCGGCAAAGCCGCCGACCACGACGATCTGGCTGATGACATAGAGGGCGGCCACCAGCCCGACGAGGGTGACGCCGATTGTGACGAGCGTCCTGGTTCTGAGTGTCACGACATATCCCAAGAAGCCCAACCCGGCCGGCCCGCGCCCCGGACCGCGTTGGGCAAGACCGCCTGTGCCTGTTCGACGGCCGCGCCTGCGGACGCGCCCTGATGCCGGGACGGCACGGCCTCCACCTACA
>DASTEB010000126.1:0-2491 GCA_035710025.1 Chloroflexia bacterium | reverse complement strand
GGCCGGGCGGCGAGTGGGCCGACCTCGGCTCGGGCTGGGGCGCGTTCACCCTCGCCCTGGCCGACCTGCTCGGTCCCGGCGCGACAATCTACTCGGTGGACCGCGACCGTGGGTCCCTGCGCGAGCAGGAGCGCGCCATGCGCTCTCGCTTCCCCGGCGTGCATGTCGAGTACATACAGGGCGACTTCACCCGGCCCGTCGACCTGCCGCCGCTCGACGGTATCGTGATGGCGAACTCCCTGCACTTCGTGAAGGACAAGGGGCCGCTGGTCGAAACGCTGCGCGGCTACCTCAAGTCGGGCGGCCGCTTCGTGCTGGTGGAGTACAACGCGGACCGGGGCAACCCCTGGGTGCCCCACCCGCTGTCCTACCCTACCTGGGAAGCGCTCGCCCGCCGGACGGGCTTCGCCTCGACGCGCATGATAGGCCGCCACCCCAGCCGCTTCCTCGGCGAGATCTACGCCGCGGAGAGCGTGGCGTAGGGTACCGTCGCCGCCCATATCTTCAACGCCCACCAAAATAAAAGCCCCGGCAGAGGCCCGCCGGGGCGTTTTCGTGCTTAAACAGAAACCCGCACAATCCTTTCGGACCGTCCGGGCTCTGTTCCTCCGAAGCTCCGGACGAACCGGTGACCTCGAAGTAGCCGCAGTATATGGGATGTGCTGCCCCCTGTCAATGGATGTCGCGGCGAGTTTTCCACATCCGGCCGATTCTTGGAAGGGGGCGCGCCATTAACCGTGGTAGAACGGCAGCATCAGCCCCAGCAGAGCGAACGCCGCCATGAACAGCAGCGCGTTGGCCCACAGCCACACTCCCCACCTGCCCACCGGGGCGCGGCGCACGCCCGTCGACCGGCCCCAGGCATGCCGCGCCGCCTGCCACGCCTCGGAAAGCCCGACCAGCAGCAGCCAGACGACAGGGATTATCAGCACGAACAGGTAGCGCCCCTGCGGGCCTGAGGCGATAGTGCCGAACGCGAGCAGGGTCATCTGCCGGGCGAACCCTATGGTTACTGCCCCTGCCAGCGCGAAGACGGCGACCAGCGCAAGCCACGCGCCGGGCGACCATTGGTGCCGCAGCAGCCAGAGCACCAGCCCCGCGATTGCCGCCAGCACCAGCACGGCCAGAGCCGTGTACATAGGCTCCGGAAGGAAGACAGTCAGCCAGCCGAAGCCGCTCCAGAAGGTGCGCCACTGCCCCTGCGCGTAGTCGGCCCACAGCGCCCGGCGGTCGAATACCTGGGGGTTGGCGAGGGCGTCGGCCATCGCTTCGAAGTCGCCCGGCACGAGCGCCGCGGCCCACGGCTGCAGCACGCTCGGCGCGCTCTCGGCCGAGGGGTCGAGCAGACGCGGGGTGTATATACCCGCGCCCCATGCCGGGTCGTCGGGCACGACCTCCACAGCCATGTCGTCGAACTGCACCCGGCCCGCGACCTCGCCCGCCGCGATGCGCAGCCCTACCGGCTCGGCGCTCCTTTCGACGCGCGAGGTGGTCTGCAAGCGCACCCATTCGCCGCCCGGGGCAAGGGTGACGCTCGCGGCGCTGTCCTCGCGCACGCGCTCCAGCACCGCCAGCCGCGCCTCGACCGGACCCACGCCGTCGACCGCCCGCACCCAGCCGGTGAAGGTGATCAGCATACCCGGGTGGACGATGTTGGGCACGAGGTCGTGCGTGGCGCTCATCTCGCCTGTTAGTTCGACTGCGTGCGTGCCGTGGTGCGCGTCCGGTGCCTCGACCCTCACCGCGCGGGCCAGCCTGTCAAGCTCCCACCTGTTGGGCGTGGTCAGCCAGCCGAGCGCGCTGCCCTCGTCCTTCGTGTAGGCAGCGGCGATTAGCCCGATGGCCAGCAGCTGGGCCAGCAGCACGGCCCCCGCGACAGCGAGCGCGGCCCTTCGCCGCTCCATCCGCCGCAGCCGCTCGAACGCCCCGCGCCGCCCCAGCGCCATCCCGGCCCACACCGCAAGCCCGCCCAGCAGCATAGGCAGCGCGGCTGCCACCGCCGTGCCTTTGGCGAATACGCTCAAGCCCGCCAGCGCGACAGCCAGCGCAGCGAGCCCCGCTGCCCGCCGCCCACCCGGACCCATCACAAGCGTGGCCAGCGTGACGAACAGCGCCGACACGACTACCTCGGCCATGATGTCGTTGTTGGCGACCGAGGCCGCGAACGCGTGCATTGGCAGGAGCGCCACCGTCACCGGCAGCGCGAGCCGAAGCCAGGGAGCGCCCGTCCTGCCGCCGAGGAGCGCCCCGGCCAGCCACGCCAGCCACACGACCACCAGCGAGTGCAGCATCGACACCGCCCGCATGGCGCCGAGGGCCGCCTCGGGGTTGGCTGCCGGGTCGGCGGGGATGCCGAGGGTGCGCGCTACCCTCACGCCCAGCGCGGCCAGCCAGTAATAGGGGGCGGGCTGGCGTATCTGCTGGAACACGTCGGTGCCCGCGTTCACGTCCACCGGTCTGTTGACGCCTGTGCTGTAGCGCAGGGCCTCTG
>DASTEB010000125.1:0-3338 GCA_035710025.1 Chloroflexia bacterium | reverse complement strand
GTGAACAGGCTGATGCGCGTGTGGCGTGTGTAGATCTCGTTCACGATGAGCATCTGATGGAGGATGTGGTACGCAACGATGCCCACGCCCGTCCACACTAAGAACTGCAGCCCCCATTCGACCACCATGGCCAGGGGCGAGGTCATAATCGCAAGCCGCGCGTCGGTGTCGTCAGGCCGCACCACCATCAGAAACAGCAAGGTGAGCAAGCCGCAGGCACCCGCGACGAGAGTGCGGCCCGCGGGCAGGGTAGTGAGCCGGTAGTGCAGAGTGCGGTAACCTGCATCGTCTACCGCCAGCAACGGCCTTGTCTCGGCAAGGGCGCGCGCGGCCACGTCGCCCATGTAGTGGAAAGCGGGCAGGATGACCATCGCGTAGACCGGCAGCATCACGTGTATAAGCTGGAACTGCGCGGGGAACGTGCCGTCCAGCCACTTGACGGTTAGTTCCAGCGCGACGAGGAAAGCGGCCAGCGCGACGTAGATTGCCCACGCGGGCAGCGTCGAGCGGCGGATGCGCTCGACGATCAGGTTTACCAGGCTGGGCGGGTAGGGGCGCGGCACAGGCGCGGGCTGAGCGACTTGCTTGCCTTCCGCTTCGGCGGCTGCGACTCCCGCCATGCGCTTGCCTCCTGCTGTACCGGTCCGGCAACTAACTGATGAGTGCCCGGTATGAAAGGGGATGCCGCGAGGCGACGGAGCGAGGGGGGACGAAGCGTGCAGCCCGGTCATACGACAGGTGCAGCAATTATACCCCGCCCAGGGGGATGCCGTTAGTCCCTAGCCAGGAAGAAGAACTCGGTCAGGGCAACAACGGTGAACACGAGCAGGGCGTTCAGCCAGTTGAGCACGCCGAGGGGCGACATGGCGAGAAGGCTCACGGCGAACAGGGAGAGCAGGGCGCCCTGCCGGAACGAACGCAGCATCTCGACCATGCGTCCGGCGGGCGGGAGGAGCCGCCTGCTGAGCGCGCCTAGCGGCAGGGCCAGCGCCGAGGCGAGCGCCACGAACACAAGCGAGAGGAATGCCACGTAGGTGAGGAAGTCGGCGTCCTCGCGGGCGGGCGGGCCGACGAACAGGAGCACATATCCCAGCAGCGCCCACGACCCCGCGCCGAGCAGCGGCAGCGGCCCAAGCCCCAGCGCAACGCTCGGCGGAAGGAAGATGAGCAGCGGCCCGGCGAACATGAGCAGGTAGGCCACCACGCGGACCACTGCCCACACCTCAGGCACGGCGGCAGCATCGGTGATGGAGAGGTAGTAGGCGAGCAGGCTCAGCGCGCCGATGCCCAACCCGAGCGACAGCGCCCCGCCCACCAGCCGTCCCTTGCCCGCAAGCATGTTCATACCCGATAGCGTAGCAGACAGGGCGCGGCCGGCGGGGGTTTTCCACTGAGCGACCGCCTTCCGCACTATGTGCTGTTTCAGCGAGCGCTAGATCTCGATTGGCGTTCGGTTCGACGGACGCACGCGCACCATGACGGTGTGGCCGGCGGCTATGGCGCGGGCAAGCTCCTCTCGGCCGGGCATCGTCTTCGCCTTGAGCTTGACGCCGAGCATCCACGCGCTGCGCACGCCCTTCTCTTCGAGGAATGCGCGCACAACCGGCTCGGCCTCGTAGGGGTCCGGTACGGCGAGGGCGGTGCCGCGCAGGTCGCGGCCCTTGATGCGCAGGGTGACCGGCGAGCGCGACTCGAAGTTGTGCCACCACGTGTGGCTGTTGAAGAACACCACTTCGTCGCCCGACTTAATATAGGTTACGGGCGTGGTGTAGGTCTTGCCGCTCTTGCGCCCGGTGCAGGTCACGAGCATGAGCCACGGGCTGACCATGCCGTGCAGGCGCGAGCGCAGCAGCCACGTCACCACATTGTCCATAAGGCCGGTGGTGTGCTCGCGGGCGGCGTGGGCCGGGCGGGGTTTGTGCTTGACAGGTACGGCAGCGTTGGGTGCGGCCATAGTGGGTACCTCCTGGGGTTGTTGATACTGCACCAGTGTAAGTGTGCCACTCGCCGGTAAAACGCGGGGTGTACGCCGGTGTATAGCCGGTGCCGGACGAACCGGGCAGGCGCGGGGGCGGTATAATAGGTATATGAGCAATATCACCATTATCGGCCTTGGCCCGACGGGCAATTCCATTGGCATGGGCCTGAAGCGCGCGGTGGGAGAGGGGCTGCGCGTCACCGGCTTCGACCCCGACAAGCAGAGAGAGCAGCTTGCCCTGCGCAAGTACCACTCGGTCGACGCCATAGCGCCCGACCTGGGCAGTGCGGTGCGCGGCGCATCGGTCGTTATCGTCGCGGTGCCCCTGGCCGCGGCGGCCGAGGTGGTCGAGGCGATAGCCCCGCTTGTTGACGAGGGCGCGACCATCACCGATACGGCCTCGCTCAAGTCGCCCGTGATGTCGGTCGCGGCTGAGCACCTGCGCGGGCGGGCCAGCTTCGTGGGCGGGCACCCCTATTCGCTCGGGGTAGACCTCGACACGGCGGACGAGGACGCGCCGCCGAGCGCCGACATGTTCCGGGGCGCGCCGTGGTGCATCATGCCGCTGCCCGGGGCGACCAACGACTCGCTGAACAACGTGATCAACCTGGCCGAGAACCTGGGCGCCAAGCCTCTGTTCATCGACCCGCTGGAGCACGACTCGTTTCTGGCGGCGCTGAGCGACCTGCCGGTGGTTGTCAGCGCTGCCCTCATGAAGACTGTGGGCGGCAGCCCTGCGTGGAACGACATGACGGCGCTGGCGCACGGGCGCTTCCGCTCGACCACGAGCGGCGTCGAGGCCGACCCCGACGTGCTGGCCGATATGCTGGTCGAGAACCGCGACAACGTGCTGCGCTGGCTCGACTCGATGGTGAACGCGCTGTACGACCTGCGGCAGACGGTTTCGGGCGGCGACGTGGACGAGATAGCGAAGGCGCTGACCGAGGCGCACGATGCCCGCAGCAGCTGGGCGTCGCCCGAAGCGGCAGACGAGGAAGAAGCGAGGCTGCGGGCCGACCTGCGCCAGGCGATCAACGACACGCGCCCCACGAACGCCCTGATGGGTACCTACCTGACCGAGAAACTGTTCAGGCGAAAGGAGCGCGGGGGATAGGGGGGCTGCGGCGTGCGGGGGGCCGCCCCTGCGACCTCGTGGCGATCTAGCCTACGTGGCCCGGCGGGCTGACACCCCTCACCCCCGACCCCTCTCCCCACGATGTGGGGAGAGGGGAGTTCAATCTTGAGGGAGATTGGGGACACCCCAAGCCCCGGCAGGGGGCAGCGCCCCCTGCACCCCCGCTTTTGATCCCCCGTCACGCGTGCTTGTATTGGCCGGGGGAAAGCCATATTATGGGGCAAT
>DASTEB010000124.1:0-5737 GCA_035710025.1 Chloroflexia bacterium | reverse complement strand
CCACTGTGAACGGAGAGCCTTCGAAGGTCTACTCGGCCTACTTGGCGCTGCGCTCAGTGCCGGTACGGGCGGGAGAGAGCCTGGTCCAATTCGAGTACACGCCGGCCACTTACGCATTCGCGGTACCGATCAGCACGTCGGCACTGATCGGCATCCTGAGCCTGGCACTACTGGGATGCAGGCGCGCACGACAGCGTGAGCAACATGAAAACATAGCCAATGAGCCAATGTAGACTTATTTGAGCCTGCCGTTTGGCACCATTGCCGAGGCTTTCGGGATTACGTATAATACCCGCGCAAACACACAGCACTCAAGGAGGACACTACCATGCGCATGGCAGAACGTACCGCGACGTCCGTATGGAACGGCAACCTGAATGAAGGTTCCGGCCGAGTTACCGTGGAGAGCGGAGCCTTGCCCGAATTTCCAGTTACCTGGGCCGCACGAACAGTACGATCGGACGGCAAGACAAGCCCGGAGGAGCTGATCGCCGCCGCCCACTCAAGTTGCTTCTCGATGGCCGTGTCGAACGTTCTGGCGAAGAACGGCAATACGCCGGAATCGCTGGAAGTTCAATCTACCGTGATCTTCGAACGCATCAACGACAAACCAACTGCATCGACGGTGGAGGTTCGCGTCAGGGGGCGAGTCCCGGGCATCGAGCGCTCCACGTTTGAGCAAACCGTCCGCGAAGCCGGGCTCGACTGCCCGATATCCCGCGCTCTCAAAGGGAGCATGGAGATCAAGATCCTCGACATCCAACTGCAATCGTAGGGTCTGGAGCTTCGTAACCGGCGCTGGTATGCTCCTTGCTCCCTGGTCGGAAACGGGCGTACAAACGTCTACCCGCGCCCGAATCTCGCAAGGGGGAGGTAATCGATGGACAACGATAATAGGGCCTCCGGCACGCACGGGGAACCACCGACGGGGAGTGATGCCGCGGCCGACCACAGCGACGCCATGAAGGGCAAGGAGCCTTTGCCCACCGCAAAGCCAAGCCAGGCGGAAGGCGAGCGCGAGACGGTCGAGCAGGCCGTGGAGGAGCACGAAGCGAGCGGCGAGTTGTAGGCCCGAACATACGCGTAGACGCGACCTGCAAGCCGCCGCGCAACTGGAGGAACGATGGACACAGAGGCAAGACCCTCACCGAACGCTGAGGTAACGCCTGACCGCGGGCCGACCACGGAACCGAACCCGGGTGAGCGATCGCGGGCAACTGAGCAGGCTAACGTGCCGCTTCACTCGCTCGGGACTGTACCTTCGCGGGGAAACCGGGCAGGGGGTGGAGAGCAAATCGACGTTGGAGCTCACGTCGGGATCATGCGAAATCTCGAGTTTTCGGCCGGGGGCCGTTCACACCGCCTCAGCCGAGGTTCGTGGTCAAACCGGCGGCCAACTCTCGACCCGAAGTCCGGGCGCATTCACGTCGGTACCGCCGTCGATTCAACCGACGCGTCGGTGGGACGCGCCTCGCCGCGGCCCGGTGAACCGGCGATGCCTGAGCGGGTGGAGCCTGCAGGCGATCTGGTGGACGGCACAACAGGCGATACGTCGCCCGACAGGCGGCGAGACAAGCGCACGCCGTAGCCGTAACCATAACAAGTGATGTATGAGGGCATCTCCATTGCGCAGATGCCCTCAGTGTATGCCTCGCGTCAAGCGCTACCGGTGCGCCTCGAAACAGGCAACACCGTGGGGGCCGACAACCGCGTCGTGCCGAATGCCCGCCGGTAGATCGAGCCGGTCGCCGGCCCGAAGATGCACCGAGCCGCCGGAGTCCGGCAGCCCGAACGTGATCGACCCTTGCACGACATATATGACCTTGTGGTAGGTGTGCGAGTGCGCGGCGTAGACATCGCCCGGCGAATTCGACCACCGGTACGCGGAAAGCCCCTCGGCAGCGAGCAAGTCACGTATGTGCGCTTCACTGGGTGCATCCTTTGAAGCCCACGGCGTGACGCGCGGCTGGTCCTGGCCCTGTGACATGGTTCTGTGCTCCAGACTACATATCCCCTTAAGCCACCCACCAACTCTCTAAACCAAACAAGTTGGTCACTCCGATTGACGAGTCTCGTCGGTCGGAGGAGGAACCTGCAGAAGGTTTGCGGCCTTTCGTTTGGCCGCTTCACCTCGCCGGTCGTACCGCGCCGTCGTGGTGACGTTGGCGTGGCCGGCCATGCGCTGTACAGTCGAGATGTCGGCGCCGGCGTCCAGCAGGTCACCTATCATGGTGCGTCTCAGGTCGTGCGGGGAGAACGCCCCGACGCCGCACGCACGGGCTCGCTTCAGAAGGATCTTGCGCACCGCCTGGTCACTCAGCCGACGCAGTACGACTCCGCCGCCTTTATTAACCGGTGTGAAGAGTGGCCCCGCACTGAACTTTCGTACCGCCAGCCAGGCGTTGACGGCGAGCGCGCTGTTGTCGGTCGCGTAGCTGATGCGGTCCTTGTTGCCCTTACCGCTCCGGACCTGGATTGCGCCGTGGTTCGGGTCATAATCGGCGAGGTCGAGCGCGACAAGCTCGCTGCGCCTGAGCCCGCAATTGTATAGCACAGCGAGGATTGCCGCATCGCGCCTGCCCGCGGGGGAGTTGTCGGCCGCGCACGCCGCGAAAAGTTGCCCCAGCTCGGACTTGCTCAACGCTCTTCCGCGAGGCAGGGTCGTCCCGCGGACCGAGGGCAGGTCGGCTGCCCTGTGGTAGTCTTCGGCGCTTACCTGTCCGAGCCTCCAGGCCTCCTTCAGCACGCCCCTCAGCGCGGCTAGCATCTTGTTAGCCGTCGCGGGCGCGTAGAGCTGCGACAGTAGAGATCGCAACGCTGCCGTGTGCTGGTAGCGGAGCGCACTCCAATCGAGGGTCTGCATGGTTGCCTGGTTGCCCGTAAGGAGGCCCGCCATATGATGGAGCGAGGCGGCCATAGTGCGCCGCGAGCCGAGCGACAACCGAGCCAGGTACACCGCCGCCGGGTGCCGGTCGGCCGGGACCTGGCTCACAGCGATCAGCGCAGCGGAAGGCTCGGCATTCTCGGACCCCTCCAAAGGACGAACAATCCGCAGCTGCGCCGTCGGCTCGGGGGGTTCAGGGATTATGTCGTTCTCGCGATCGCCGTACATAAGAGTACTCCCGCAGCGCGCCGCTGACGAATGCTGTCGCGCACCGGGAGTGTAGCACACCAGGATTGAGACTGTGGCCGCTTACACCATTAGAATGAGCAGAAGTGACGATAGGATCATTTGGTTCCGAGAACGGTCATTCTCGTTACTAATCGGCCGCCTACGTGCGCGCTCAGGGCGTGGGCGTTGTGATTGACTGCTCCAAGACGATTCTCTGAACTTCGGCCATAGCCTCTGCCGCCGTGACTTCGCCGCGCCAGATCGGCTCGAAGCGCGCGTCCAGCTCGTTCGACCACTGCGGGTATATTGGCGTATTGCCCGCGCGCGTGTACTCCATCGCCTCGACGAAGAACTTCCAACTTGGATCGGCCAGCAGCAGCGGATCGGAAGCGGCGCTGATGTTTGCGGGCATCGAGTAGGTGTCGCGCGCCCAGGAGGACTGAGCGACCGGAGCCGTCGCGCACTTGATGAACTCCCATGCGGCGGCCGCGTTGGGAGCGCCCCGCGGGATCGATAGCGCGAACCCGCCGCTCCACGACGCCTTGTTCTTCGCGTACGGGATATCGCTCACGGCCCACTCCAGGCTCGTGGTGCCGCCGCTACTGCCTTGCCAGCGAGGCCTGTAGAAGTTCAACTGCGAAGCGTACCCGTTGATGTCCACGAACATCGCCACTTTGCCCGACATAAAGGCGTCGTTGGGCGCGGGCCCGAACTGCGACATGAATTCACGCGCCTTGTCATACCCGCCATAGCGGTCGAGCCACTTCTTCATCCATTCGAGCGTCTCAATTGCCGCCGTGTCGGTCAGCACGGGCCTGCCCGCCTCGTCGATCCAGTCGGCGCCGTTGGTGTAGCCCCAGGTGACCGGGCTGGCGTTGCCCACGATCGGCAGGAACGCTATCCGCTCGTAGGTGCCGTCGGGGTTCTTCTTGTCGAGCCTGTCGGCAATCTCTTCAAGATCGGCCCAGGTCTGTGGAGGCGTGTTGGGGTCAAGCCCTACCTCCTGGAACATGCTCTTGTTGTAGAAGAGCACCCGCACCTCGGTCTCATATGGAATGCCGTATGGCGCGCCCTCGTACACGCTCTGCTGCCAGGTGAAGTTCCAGAACTGGGAACCGTCAACGCCGTCGCGCTCGGCCCACTCCTTCAAGTTCGAATCGATGCCGTCGCGGGCGCGCTCGTTTATCTTGGGCCGGTCCTCCACTATCACACTCGGCATGCCCTGTCCTGCCAGCACGGCCTCGCGGTTCTCGTCCCACAGCGCACCGAACCCTTTGACCACGTCGTTCACCTGAATGTTCGGCAGTTCGGCGCTGCACAACGCGATCACCCGCCGCAGCGCGTTTCTACGCACCGGGGAAGCCCAGAAGTGCCACAACTCCACCGTTCCGGAAACCGATGGGTCGAGACGCACGCCGTTGGGTAGAGTCTTGAACGTAGGCGTAGGCTCGGTCACAGCGGTCGGCGTCGGCGCAGGCCCCGTGTCGCACGCCGCAAGACTACCCACGAGAATGACCAGCGTCAGCAGCGCCGAAGCACGTTTCCTAGTTTTCATTTGGTTCTCTCTTGTTGGCGCGCCGCCGGGCGCAGCTCAAAGAAGTCCACAGTCTCGGTGAGGTACTCCCTGTGGCCGGTGTGCTGTGCTCCAATGCCTTCCTCTCTCAGGACCGTGAGAATTGCGGAAGTCTCGGCCGCATCGCCAACAACCATCAATGCCGTCCCATCGGGCCGGAGCACCGAGGGCAGTCCTCTCGCGAAGCCCCGAATCCACTCGAAAGCGGGTCCTGCCATGTAAGCCTGCCGGGCGGCGTCCCCCGGCTCGCCGCGGAAGTAAGGCGGGTTTACCAGCACGAGGTCGAACTTTTCCCCGGAAACCGGGGCGAACATGTCGCCAAGTCTGACACTAACCTGACCGAGAACACCATAACGCCGTGCGTTCAGCCGGGCACATTCGACCGCCGCCGGGTTGACGTCCACAGCAAAAATGGAACCTCCGCCGGCAAGAGCGGCTGCGACCGCCAGAATGCCGCTGCCGGTACCGACGTCCAGCACCCTGGCCCCGGGTGTCACCACTCCGGGATGCTTCAGCCGTTCGGCCAGCGCTCCGCTGGTGTAGTGCAGAGCCGGGTTGAACACGCCGGGCAGCACACGAAGGTGCAGACCCGCGACAACTACGCGGCGCTCGGGCTGCAACCCGGGGTCGAAGCCGCGATACCGCCAGGCCAGCCATGCCTTTCCGGCGCGACGGACGATCCTGCGCCAGAGAGGTCGAGCGCCGGATCGTGCCCCCACTTCCACGCGAGAATCATACGGCACAGTGCCGATACCGGTCAAGACTCAACCCTCTCCGATTGGGTGTGCCTCGCGGTAACCGACAAGAGCCCCACGAGGAACCACGTGAACCCCATCCAAGTTCCGTCGGTCATCTGGTAGCACAGGGCCAGGGCGCCGGCAGCGGCCAGCAGCCCCAGCAGCGCGTACTCGCTCTGCCGCCACGACTTGAGCGGACTGGCGAGGGCGCGGATGGAGTTCGCTACTCCGATCACGACGGCACCGCCGAATAAGACAAGACCAAGTAACCCTGTGTCGAACAGCACGTGTAGCACAACGTTCGGGATCCAGGCG
>DASTEB010000123.1:0-15715 GCA_035710025.1 Chloroflexia bacterium | reverse complement strand
ACGCCGACATCCACTCCAACTGAAACTCCAACAGCGACCCCGACGGCCACTTACACGCCTACCGAGACCCCCACCAGCACACCTACCGAGACCGCCACGCCGTCACCGACCAACACTGCTACCCCCTCGCCCACAGAGACCGCAACTCCGACCAGTACCCCGACCTCTACACCAACTGAAACTCCGACGGAAACGCCCACGAGCACCCCAACTGAGACTCCAACCGCGACGCCAACGGACACGCCCACGAGCACGCCGACCGAGACGGCGACATCAACCCCGACCGAAACGCCCACGGCGACCTGGACGCCTACCTTTACTCCGACAGAGACCCCAACGGCGACGCCCACCTCTACCCACACGCCCACCGAAACACCGACCGAAACCGCTACTCCTACACAGACCCCTACCGCTACCCCCACCGAGACACCGACCAGTACGCCGACTGAGACGCCAACGATCACACCTACGGAAACGCCAACAAGTACTCCTACCGCCACCGCGACGGCTACTCACACACCCACCAGCACCCCCACTGAGACGGCGTCGAGCACGCCCACGCCCACCGAAACGCCCACCAGCACGGCGACGCACACCGTAACCCCAAGCCCAACGCCGACCGAGACGCCTACTCACACGCCTACCGAAACGCCCACGAGCACGCCGACCGAAACGGCGACTGCTACACCCACGGAGACGCCCACCAGCACGCCCACGGAGACCCCAACGGCTACACCGACCGAGACCCCGACCGCGACAGCTACTCCCACTTACACGCCTACTGAGACGCCAACGGCGACTGCGACTGCGACTGCGACGGCCACCCCGACATATACTCCGACCGAAACTCCGACGAGTACGCCCACTGAAACACACACCGCTACCCCTACGGACACGCCCACCAGCACGCCCACGGAGACCCCAACGGCGACACTTACGAGCACGCCGACCGAGACGGCGACATCAATCCCGACCGAAACGCCGACGGCAACCGCTACCCCGACATTCACGCCCACGGAGACACCTACCGTGACTCCCACGGACACGCCCACCAGCACGCCCACGGAAACCCCGACGGCGACAGCGACCGCTACTCACACGCCCACGGAGACACCAACCGCGACGCCAACCGAAACCGCTACGCCCACCTATACGCCTACGGAGACACCTACCGCGACGCCAACCGAAACGCCCACGAGCACCCCCACTGAGACTGCGACGGCTACTCCGACTGAGACACCGACCAGCACACCCACTGAGACGGCAACCGCTACCGCGACCGAGACAGCAACGGCGACGGCGACCTGGACGCCTACATTTACTCCAACCGAGACGGCTACCAGTACGCCAACGGAGACGGCCACCCCCACGCACACCGCCACGAGCACGCCTACCGAAACGCCGACCGGTACACCAACCTACACGCCGACGGAGACCGCTACCAGTACGCCGACGGAGACCGTCACGCCGTCGCCGACGAACACGACAACGCCCACGTCCACGCCCACGGAGACAGCTACCCCTACAAGCACGCTTACCGAGACGCCGACCAATACTCCGACTGAGACGGTGACGGCCACCCCGACGGCTACTCACACGCCCACGAATACGCCCACCGAGACACCAACCGCAAGCCCTACTGCTACGGACACGCCGACCGGCACGCCAACCGAGACCGCCACTCCCACCTCCACGCCTACCGATACGATCACGCCGACGCCTAGCTCGACACCTACCGGCACGCCTACCGACACGCCGACGAGCACGCCAACCGGCACTGCAACGCCTACTCATACTCCTACGGAAACCGCCACCGCGACCCCATCGCCCACGTCCACCATTACGGCGACCCCTTCGCATACCACGACACTGACGCCTACGAGCACGCCAACGCGGACCAACACGCCCACCAGTACGCCCACGGTGACCGTCACCCCGACCAACGCACCGCCGTCGATCCTCGAGTCGAGGGTGTCGGCCAGCTCGGACGACGCCGAAGAGAGGGCCACGGGCGGCATGTCGCTGACGAGCAGCGACCTCGAGCTGGTGTTCGAGAACACCAACCAGACGGTGGGTATGCGCTTCAACGGCATCGCGGTCCCGCAGGGCGCGCAGATCGTGGCGGCCTACATACAGTTCCAGACCGACGAGGTGACCATCGACGCGGCCTCCCTCACCATCGCGGGCGAGGCGATCGACAACTCCGTGACGTTCACGACCGCCAACCGCAACATCTCCTCCAGGCCGAGGACGTCGGCCACGGTCGCGTGGCTGCCTCCCCCCTGGACGGCGGTAGGCGAGAGCGGCCCTGGCCAGCGGACCCCCGACCTCGCGGCTATCATTCAGGAGATCGTGGACCGGCCCGGCTGGACCGGCGGCAACTCCCTGTCGGTCATCGTCACGGGCACCGGCCGCCGCACCGCCCGATCGTATGACCGCAGCCCGGCAACAGCGCCTCTTCTGCACATCGAGTATGGCTCCTCGCCATCGGGTCCTGAAACACCGACCGTCACGCCATCCCCCACGGCGGCGATTACAGCCACCCCAACCGGCGGGGCGGCGACCAACACGCCGACAATTACCCCTACCGGGACCGCCACCGCGACTCATACTCAGATCGCTACGTCTACCACTACTCCCACCGGCACGCCCACCATAACCGGAACGCCTACCATCAATTCCACGGGCACCCCCACGGGGACCGCTACCCCGACGCAGGGCTCTACTGCGACACCGACCGGCACCCCGGCGCTGACCCACACGCCCACTACCACACCCACCGGTACCCACACGGGCACGCCTACCTCTACCCCTACCGCCACGAATACGCCGGACGCTGCCGCCACAACCACGCCTACCTACACGCCCACGAGCACTGCCTCGGCCACGACAACTCCAACCATCACGGCTACGGAGACGGTTACCCCCACGCCAACCGTAACGCCTACCGCCACGCCCACGGCAACCGCCACCCATACGCCTACGCCCCAGGCGGACTTCATCTTCGCCGACGGCTTCGAGTCGGGCGGCCTGTCGGCCTGGTCCTCCAACAGCAACGATAACGGCGACCTGAGTGTGAGCGCGGCGGCTGCCCTGGTGGGCAGCCAGGGCCTACAGGCGGTTATCAACGACAATAACCCCCTGTACGTGGCCGACGACACCCCTAGTGCCGAAGCGCGTTACCGGGCGCGCTTCTACTTCGACCCCAACTCCATGCCCATGGGCAAGAACAACGACCTCGTCATCTTCGCGGGCTACGACCCATCGGGCACCGCGGTCCTGCAGCTTGAGCTGCGGTTCGCCCCTGCCGGCTACCGGATGCGGGCAGGGATGATGAGCGACGCAGGCGTACTCGCCTACACCGGCTGGGTAAACGTCAACGACGCGCCCCAGGCCATCGAAGTGGACTGGCGCGCCGCCACGTCGCCCGGCGCAACCGACGGAGGCCTGACCCTGTGGCTCGACGGCATCGAGCAGGCCGTCATATCCGCGGTTGACAACGACACCCGCACCATTGACAGCGTTCGGCTAGGGGCGGTGGCCGGGCTGCACAATCAGATCCGAGGCACCTGCTACTTCGACCAGTTCGAATCGCACAGAGCGAGTTACATAGGCCCGTAGGCACGCCGGCGGCACTTGCGCTGCTTCGAGCGACTATCGCCGGCCTGAGGCGAAAGCATGATGAAAACGAACATTAAGTGGCCCATCGCCATGACGCTTGCCCTCGTCCTGGCGGTGAGCGCCGCTCCCCTCCACGGCACGGGCGCGTCGCGCGTGGAGGCGCGGGCGATATCGGACTTCGTCCGCGAGGCACGAGTGCTTGAATCCGGTCGAACTGGGCTGGCGCGCCCTGCCGGGCTCTCGTACTCCACCAGGACCGCCTTTCTGCAGGTGGTGCAAGCTCAGGGTGCGGGCCAGATGCTCCCCGGACAGACCGAGGTGGTCTTGCTGGCGCGCTTCGGCAACCGGGCAAACTCAACCCATCTGCTGACCGCGCTGCGTGATCCGGTCAACCTGGCCTACGACCCGTTCGCGCAGCGCCTGCTTGCGCTGCAGACTCCGGCCAATCTGCTCGTAGAGATGCGGGAAGATGCCAACGGTCTGCTCGACCCGAGCACGTTGCGCCACTACGACGCACGTCGGTTTGGGGTGCCTTCTCCCCAGGGCATGGCTGTCGACCCGTCCAACGGGCGCCTGCTCATCCTCGACGCCTCCGTGCCTCGCATCGTCGTCCTCACGCCCGCGACCGACGGCAGCTTCGACAACCCGAGCATCTCGGAGATCGATCTGTCGCCCCTGGGCCTGGTAGCCCCGCGCGGGCTTGCGCTCGACCCGGCCACCGGGCACCTGCACGTGCTCAGCCCGACGGAACAGGTGCTCGTGGAGGTCGACTCGACCGGCGATGCGGTGGTCACGCGCGACCTGTCGGACTACGGGCTGGACGATCCGCAGGGGCTGGTCTTCGCGCCAAGCGGCGACCAGACCGACGACCCCGAACAGACGAGCCTCTACCTGGCCGACAGCGGCGGGAACGCGCGCATCGTGGAGTTCTCCTTCGTCGAGCCCGAAGCCCTTGAGGAGGCAGCGTTCGTGTCGGCTCTCGTCAACACGATCAACGCCAACCAGTTCGCCAAACCCAGCCCCGACTCCTCGGGGATCACCTATCTGCCCTCCGCGAACAGACTCCTGATGTCGGATGGAGAGGTGGAGGAGACGGCCGGCGGCATCACCCACTTCGAGGGGGCGAACCTGTGGGAGATGACCCTCGCGGGCAGTGTCGTGCGCACCGGCAACATCTCCACCGAGCCTCCCACCACGACCCCCATGACTGACGAGCCGACCGGGATCGACCTGAACACGAGTAACGGGCACTTCCTGGTGTCGGACGACGACGCACGAAGGATCTTCGACCTGAACCCCGGGCCGGACGGGCTGTATTCCACGGCCGACGATACGTGGACCAGCTTCAGCACCTCGGCCACGGGCAACGACGACCCCGAAGACCTGGCCTATGACAGCTGGCGCAACCGCCTGTTCGTCATGGACGGGGTGAACGCGGAGGTGTACCAGTACACCCTCAGCGGCAGCCTGGTAAATCACTTCGACGTGGCGCGATACGGCATAGTAGACCCCGAGGGCATCGAGTTCGACACGAACAGCGGCACGCTCGTCATCCTCAGCAGCCAGACAGGCGCGGCCGCCGTGGAGACCACGATAGAAGGCTCGCTCCTGCGCACTCTCGATCTCTCGGCCGCAAACGCCCGCGCTCCCGCGGGACTTACGTACGCCCCGGCCAGCAACGGCTCGGGTGCCCGGCGGTTCTACGTGGCGGCCCGCGGCGTGGACAACAACACCGAGCCGAACACTATCGACGGCAAGATCTACGAGATGACCGCGCCCTTCGCTTTCACGCCGGGCAATACCCCTCCCGTGGTGAACGCGGGCGCGGACCAGAGCATCGTCCTGCCCGATATCGTCTCGCTGCACGGCACGGCCACCGACGATGGGGTGCCCAACCCTCCGGGCGCGCTCACCTATAGCTGGAGCCGGCAGAGCGGCCCCGGCACGGTCAACTTTTCAAACCCTTCGGCCCCGGACACCACGGCGTCGTTCCCTACCTCGGGCGCGTACACGCTGTGCCTGTCCGCCTCCGATGGCGAGCTTACTACTACCGACTGCCTGAACGTGACAGTCGCCCGGGCAGACGGGGCGGTGACAGTCGAGGTAAGGGTTGCGGCAGGCTCGGACGACGCGGAGGAAGCTGCCTCGGGCGGCGTGTCGCTGGCCAGCTCGGATCTTGAGCTGGTGTTCGACGGCAGCAACCAGACGGTGGGCATGCGCTTCAACGGGCTAACGATCCCTCGCGGGGCGCAAATCCTGTACGCCTACGTACAGTTCCAGGCAGACGAAGCGACCACCGACGCGGCATCTCTCATCATCCAGGGCGAGGCCGGCGACAACGCGGCAACGTTCGCCGCCACCAGCCGCAATGTCTCGCTCCGGCCGAGGACCGCGGCGTCCGTACCCTGGACCCCTGCAGGCTGGCCGGCGGCAGGCGATGCAGGGCCCAACCAGCAGACCCCCGACCTCACGGCCGTGATCCAGGAGGTCGTGAACCGGACAGGCTGGGCGGCGGGCAATTCGCTGGCGGTCATCGTGACCGGCACGGGACGGCGCACCGCCGAGGCGTACGAGGGAATCGCGGCGGCAGCCCCCCTGCTGCACGTCGAGTACGTCACAGGCGGGGCAACGCCCACAATCACCGCCACACCGACGCGCACTCCGACGGCGACAGTCACGCCGACCCGCACTCCAACGCCGTCTGCAACCCCAACGGCAACGCGGACCGCGACAGCAACCGTGACGCAGACGGCGACGCCCGGTAGCACGCCTACCGCAACCACGACACCCACAGCCACGGCGACGGGCCAACCGACGGGCACGCCAACCCAGACTCCTACCCTGACCCATACGCCGACGCTGACCAGCACCCCCGTGCCCAGCACCACACCCACCGTGACAGCCACAGCCACGCCCAGCACCACACCCACCGAGACGGCTACCCCGGCGCCCACCGACACGCCTACCGTGACGAGCACGCCTACGGCCACCAGCACGCCTCGCGCCGACCTGATCTTCGCGGATGGGTTCGAGTCGGGCGACTTCACGGCATGGTCGTCCAGCAACACCGACAACGGCGACCTGAGCGTGAGCGCGGCGGCCGCTCTTGCGGGCACCCAGGGCCTGCAGGTGCTGATGAATGATAATCACCTCCTGTACGTCACCGACGACTCGCCCGAGGTGGAAACAGGCTACCGCGCACGCTTCTACCTCGACCCCAATTCTCTCAACATGGCCAAGAACAGGTCCCACGTCATCTTCGCGGGCTACAACTCGGCCGGCGCGATGACGCTGCAGATCGAGCTTCGCTACTCTGGTACTACCTACCAGTTGCGGGCAGCCCTGCTAAACGATGCCGGGTCCCTGGCCAGCACGGGCCTGTTCCCCATCAGCGACGCGCCTCACTTCATCGAGATTGACTGGCGCGCAGCCTCGGCGCCCGGCTCAAACGACGGCGCGCTGGGCCTGTGGATAGACGGCGTGCAGCAGAGCGGAGTTTCGGCGGTGGACAACGACACTCACCGGATCGAAAGCGTACGCCTCGGCGCGGTGTCGGGCGTAGACAAGTTCGTGACCGGGACGTACTACCTGGACGCGTTCGAGTCGCGCCGCAACACCTACATCGGCCCGTAACTTCTAACCGACCACTATGGCCACAGCAAAGCTAACACACAGCCTGCGGGTTTTCGTCCGAGCCTTCTCGGGTGACAACCTGACCCGCAAGGCCTCCCTCAACGCGCTGACGGCAGCGCTGGAGTACGGGGCGCGGCTGGTCACGGGATTCCTGGTCACGCCGTTCCTCGTTTCGGGGCTGGGCGACACCCTGTACGGGGTGTGGCGGACGGTCGGCAGCCTCACGGGCTACGTGTCCGCGGCAAGCGGCCGGCCTTCCCAGGCGCTGAAGTGGACCACCGCCAGCCTGCAAAGCTCGGCCGACTACGAGAAGAAGCGCCGCAACGTGGCGGGCGCGCTCGTAGTGTGGCTGCTGTTCCTCCCGTTGCTGACAACCCTGAGCGGCGTGCTCGCCTGGTTCGCCCCGATGCTCATCAAGGACCTGCCCGCGGACCTGCATGGCCTGGTGCGATTGGCCGCCGGCCTGCTGATGGCCGACATGATCCTGACCACGCTGACGAGCATCCCCCAGTCGGTGCTCGAGGGCGAGAACCTGGGGTACAGGCGCATGGGCATGTCGGCCATGCTGGTGTTTCTGGGGGGCGGGCTGGCGGTATTGGCCCTGTACCTGGACCTCGGGCTGGCCGGCGTGTGCGTGGCCGAGCTTGTCACCACGGCCATTACCGGACTGTTCTACCTGACCGTGGTGCGTAGCTCTGTGCCGTGGCTGGGCATTGCGCGGCCGACCAGGCAGACGATTCGTGAGTTCTTCTCGCTTAGCTGGTGGTTCCTGGCCTGGCGGGTGGTCATGCAGCTGATGATGGCGAGCGACCTGATCATCCTCGGGGCGTTCGCATCCATCGGGCTTGTGACCACCTATTCGCTCACCAAGTACGCCCCCGAGACGCTGATCAACCTTGTGGCGATCGTGGTGCTGGGCAGCACGCCGGGCCTGGGCGGGATCATCGGGGCGGGCGATCTGAAGAAGGCGGCGCGGGTGCGGGGCGAGCTGATGCTGCTCACCTGGCTCGTGGCGACGGTCATCGGCACCACCATCCTGCTGTGGAACGGCTCGTTCGTGGGGTTGTGGGTGGGGGCCGAGCGCTACGCAGGCCCCCGCGCGAACCTTCTCATCCTGGTGCTTATCGCGCAGTTCGTGGTGATCAGGAACGACGCCAACATCATCGACCTGACGCTGGACCTGTCGCGCAAGGTCGGCCTGGGGCTGGTGTCGTCGCTGCTGTCGGTCGCTGCGGCGGCGGTACTCGTCGGGGTGTTCCACATGGGCATCACCGGGTTGGTCGTGGGGCTGCTCGCGGGCCGCGCCATCCTCAGCCTGGCATACCCCGTTCTGATAGGGCGCTTCCTCGGAATAACTCTCTTGAGCCAGGTGAAGGGCGCGATACGTCCCGTGCTGGTCGCCGTTCCGCTGTTCGTCGCGGCGGCACAGCTCGACTCCTGGCTCAGTTCGGGTCCCGCGCTCGGGCTGACCTGGGGCGCGCTCGCGGTGTACGTGGCGCTCACGTTGGTCGTAGTAGCCGCGCTTGCCTTCTCCCTCGGCTTCACCCGCGACCAGCAGAAGCGCGCCCTGCAGCGCGCCCGGATGTTGCTCCCGTCGCGGTCGGGCGAGCGCCCGTCGAAATAAAAGGCAATTCATTCCTGCGAGCGCAGGTGTGTCACACAGGAGGCAGTCGTGAGTCTCGATCTTGCAAGGCAGTACTCCGGGTTGTTCCGCAGACGGGGCGCGAGGCGATTCTTTCGGTTCGCGCACGACGTGGTCCAGTCGGGCAAGGTACGCGAGCTAACCTCGTTCGTCATCTGGGAGATGCTCCACCAGCTCCGCTGGTACCCGCAGAGTCGGTACATCCGCTTCACCGGGAGCAGCCCCATCTCGCTCGACAGGCAGGCGCCCGGCAGTCCCGGTTTCGACGCCGAGGTCGCGGCCAATTTTGAGGGCAGGGGCCTGGTTGCCCGCCGGTGCGCCAACAACTGGAAGCTGCTCACAACCAACGATAGGAACGAAATCTGCGGGTGCCTCTACCCGGACGACCACAACCTGTACAGGAGCGCGGACGGCGGGGCATCTGTCGAGCTTGTCAGGTGGTTCCCCGAGAAGATCAAGGCGGTGTTCATCTCGAGCCGGGGCACGATCTTCGTGTGCGTGATGGGGTCGGTCTACAGGAGCCAGGACAACGGCGCATCGTTCCTCAGGACGCTCGATTTCGCCTCGCCCCAGAGCTTCTTCCGGTTCAACAACGCCATGACCGAAAGCCCGGGCCACACGTTGGTCGTGGGGGAATACGGCAATGTGTGGGACGGCGACGCCTGGCGCGATCTGGCCTACCTGTACTTCAGCGCCGACGACGGGCAGACCTGGGAGAAGTCGAACTACCTGATCCAGCAGGGGGTGAACAAGCACGTTCACCTCGTGAAGTACAGCCGCCTGCTCGACCGGCTCCTGGTGGCCGATGGGGACAACTACAAGAAGCTCTGGCTGAGCGGGCCGCTCGACGCATTGGATTTCAGCAACCCGCAGTTTACGCCCGTCAACAGGCTGCACGTCCAGGTAGGGGGCTATACCTCGGCCGCGGAGAGCGGCGAGAAGATCTTGCTCGGCACCGCCTACCGGGGCGGAACCAATTTCATCGTCACGACGGCCGACGGCGCGAAGTACGTCAAGAGGATCGTGCCCGACCCCTACAGGAGAAGCCCCATAGACGACATGGTGCTTCGCAGGTCGAAGCACGGAACGGAGGTGTGGGCGAATCTGCCGTTCTCCACGGCCAACACTAAAAGCCTCCTCATGTACACGGCGGACGAAGGCGAGACCTGGCACAGGGCCATCGAGTACGACAGCACGGCGCACAAGGTGTGGCTCTTGAATTCGTCCGACGGGCTCCCGGAAACGCTGTACTTCTCCGTGCAGGACTTGAGAGACAACACCAGGGTCGTTTACCAGGTAAGCGACAAGTCATGATGACCCGGCATCGGACCGCAGCGCGAGCGCGTAACGGCCGTGCCAGGCTCTCCCCCGAGATACGAGAATGAAGACGACTACCTATCCTCTTACTGCTCCGCAGACAATCCGGCAACAAAGCGCTTCCCTGCACGCGGAGGACGCGCTACAGGACCTCGCCGCCCCGGCGCTTGCGCTCGTCGCCGAGCTGTGCGAAGCGCTGGACAGAGATGGCATCCGCTACTGCCACTGGAAGAGCAATAACGCCCTTGACCGGTCGGCAAGCGGCGACAACGACCTCGACCTGCTGGTGAGCAGGGCAGATGAAGCCCGGTTCACGCAGGTCCTATCGAGCCTCGGGTTCAAGCGGGTAAAGTCCCCGCCGGAACGCCAGATGCCGGGGGTGCTGGATTACCTGGGGTTTGACCCGCAGGCGCAGAAGATCGTCCATGTCCACGCGCACTACCAGCTCTCCCTGGGCGACGACCTGACCAAGAACTACCGGCTGCCCGTCGAGGAGGCGTATATCGACTCGTCGGTGCAGGGCAACCTGTTCAGGGTCCCCGCGCCCGAGTTCGAGCTGATCGTCTTCGTGATCCGCATGGTGCTCAAGCACGCGTCATGGGATGCCATGCTGTTCGGTTACGGCCGCCTGAAGCCGGGCGAGCGCCGCGAGCTTACCTACCTGCTGGAGCGTATCACTCCCGCCCGGGTGGAGGAATTGGTGGAGCAGCATCTGCCCGCGGTGGGCAGCGCGCTGTTCGAGCGATGCCTGGGCACCCTCCGGACGACGTCGTCGGTCTGGCAGCGCATCAGCACGGGGCTGCGGCTGCAAAGAGCGCTCAGCGCTAACGCGCTCCACCCGATGGTGGGTGATAGCCTGCGGAAGGTGTGGAGGCGCGTCTATCAGGCGGTACGCCGCCGGGTTCGCAGGTCGTCGCCGAAGTTCCGGCCGGAAAATGGCGGCCTTATAGTGGCCCTGGTCGGCGGCGATGGCGCGGGCAAGTCCACGGCGATAGAGGCGACTTACGACCACTTCTCCCGCTACTTCGACGTGGCGCGCTTCCACATGGGCAAGCCCTCCTGGTCGCCCGTGACCTTCGCGGTCCGAGCGTTCCTCAGAGCCGGGCGGCTCCTGCGCCTCTACCCGCCCGAGTCGTCTTTCGCCGAGACGCTGGCCCAGCAGTCGCCGGTATCGCCCGGCTACCCCTGGCTGGCACGCGAGGTGTGCAGGGCCCGCGACCGATACGGCACCTACGTCAAGGCGCGGCGTCACGCTGCGCGGGGCGGGATCGTGCTCCTCGACCGGTTCCCGGTGTCGCAACTGCAGCTGATGGACGGGCCGCAAGGCGAGCGGTTCGTTGTCCACCTGGCGCAGGTCGAGCACGCAAGTGGGTTATTCCGGCCTCGTGCCGCCAGCCGCCTGACCGGTTCTATGATCCGGCTGGAGCAGGGCTATTACAGGCGCATGTCACCACCCGACTTGCTGCTCGTGCTCAGGGTTGAGCCGGAGGTCGCCGTCCGGCGCAAGACCGAGGAAGACCCCTCCCAGGTGCTGGTGCGCTCCACCGAGGTGTGGGAAGCCGACTGGGACGGCACAGACGCGACCGTGATCGACGCAGGCAAATCCCAAGAACAGGTAGCGGCCGAGGTTACTTCGCTGATATGGGCACAGTTATGATGGGCTACAGTGAGCAGAAACAGACGTCAATGCGACGCCGCGCGCTGATGGTGGAACTCGTTGGTTCGGCGAGCGCCGGCAAGACGACGCTCACCAACTCACTGACGCAGCGTAGCGCATACATCAGGGTGGCTGCCGATATCTCAGTACGAAAAGTCAGGCACCTCGCAGTGTTTGCTCGCACCATACCCATGCTGCTCCCGGTGCTGTTGCCCCGTCGTCCAAAGAGTCGGTGGCTAACCTGGGACGAGGTCAAATCAATAGTCTACCTAAAAGCATGGCCTCGTGTTCTCACCCAACAGGTACAGATCAGCAGTGGGGCTATCCTTCTAGATCAGGGACCTGTCTTCCGGCTGGCGACACTTCATGCTTTTGGCCCGGACATTCTGAGGAGACCGGCAGCTAAAGCGTGGTGGGATGAGATGTTTGAGCAGTGGGCACCTGTCTTGGACCTTGTCATCTGCCTTGATGCGCCGAATCCCATTCTGCAGCAACGCATCAACTCCCGAGACCGGTGGCACCCGGTACAGGCTAAACCTGAGCCGAAGATCGCACAGTTTCTCAATCGTTACCGCGCGTCCTACCGTTACGTGCTGAGGAGGCTATCCTCGAACGACGGACCGACTGTAATTGCCTTTGACACCAGCACGATAACCACTGGTGAACTGGCGAGTCTCGCCATAAGCATTTGCCTGAATCACAGCCTGCCTGAGAACAACGAGCGATTGGCAGTACGCAACCGCACCAACCTGGTGGACCGCACTGCACTTGTGGGAGACAGAACTTAGTCTTATTATCCGCAGTCCACGCCCGCAGCATTTTTCGCTATAACTCTCCATCTGTAGCGGAGGGCGTTAGTCATGATTACCAGTACGACGGCAGTAGGCGGACGTCCCCAGAGTCGGGATCTACTGCAGAAGCTTAGGTCGAATGATACCCGGACGCCGGATCGATTGAGGGCCCATTACGAGATCGAGAAACGCCTGGCCGAAAGGCTGCTTAGCGCAAGCAAGGAAGAGCGGCGCTTCTTGTACTCGCGGCTATATGACGAGCTGTTTCGTTCGGTACCCGACCATCCGCAGCTGACCAAGAGGGAGGATCCTGTGGAGCAGGCCAAGGCAACGGCCAGGCGCGCCACCTTGCTGAGCCCGTTTCTCACTCGCCGGTCAACCTTCCTGGAGGTCGGTCCCGGGGATTGTGCGCTGGCGCTGCGGATTGCGGGCATGGTCCGCAAAGTATATGCCATCGACGTATCAACAGAGATCACAAAAGGTAACGAACTTCCCGGCAACTTCGAGCTGATTCTGTCTGATGGCTCAAGCATCCCAGTTCCCCCCGGCAGCGTAGATGTGGCCTACAGCGACCAACTAATGGAGCACCTACACCCACAGGACGCGACAGACCAGCTGCGCAACATAGTGAGGGCTTTGAAGCCTGGCGGCGTGTACATCTGCATAACCCCGAACAGGATCTCAGGGCCACACGACATATCGATGTACTTCACGGAGCAGCCGACCGGATTCCACCTGCACGAATACACTACTACGGAACTCGTGCATATGTTCAAGAGATCCGGCTTCTCGAAGGTGCGGGGGCTTGTGCCCGTGGGTGGAAAGGCCATCATCATGCCTGCCTTCGTAACCATGGTTGTGGAGGCAATTCTACAGCACCTTCCTCGGAAGCAGGCCCGGTCCATCGCCCGGCTGGCTCCGCTCAGGGCCATACTCAATCGGGTCATCGCAACCGTCTAGGCCACGACGTCGGAAGCATCAGGAGGATGCGGAGCAGCCTCTGCCGGATACCGGAACCAGCTGCTTTGATAGCGAGAGACCGTTCGCTATTCCGATTCGGTCTTGGCTCTACTCTTCACTGGAGTTCGTGTGGTAAGCACCGGAGGCCCTAGTCTAGGGTTGCCGATTTCCAGCCGGCTCTAATGGTCCACTATCGAGGCTGAAATGCAGAAGCGACTGGCAATCTTCCTCCCGTCACTTGCCGGGGGCGGCGCGGAGAGGTCAATGCTCAACATGGCGAACGGCTTCGCGGGCCGCGGCGTGGCCCTCGACATGGTGCTGGCCAGCGCGACCGGGCCTTACCTGGAAGCGGTGTCCGAGGGCGTGCGCGTGGTCGACCTGAAGTCGCGCCGGGTCCTTTCCAGCCTGCCGGGGCTTGTGCGCTACCTGCGGCGCGAGCGGCCCGACGCGATGCTCTCTTCGCTGGACTACGCCAATATCGTGTCGCTGTGGGCAAGGCGGCTCGCGGGCGGCCCCCGCAAAGTGGTCGTGTACGAGCACAACACGATGTCGGTCACGTCTCGGCAGTCGAAGCAGGCACGCCAGCGGCTCATGCCCCGCATGGTGAAGTTGTTCTATCCTTGGGCCGACTGCATCGCGGCCGTGTCCGGGGGCGTCGCGGACGACCTGTGCCGCCTCACGGGGTTCGCCGGCTCGCGAGTCAGGGTCATTTACAACCCGGTGGTCACGCCCGACCTGCAGGAGAAAGTGAAGGCGCCCCTCGACCACCCCTGGCTGCGGCCGGGGCAGCCGCCCGTGGTGCTGGCGGTGGGGCGCCTGACGGAGCAGAAGGACTTTCCGACGCTCATCCGCGCTTTCGCCCGCGTGCGGCAGGCCCGGCAGGCCCGGCTGATAATCCTGGGCGAGGGACCGGACCGGGAAGACTTGCAGGCGCTAACCGCCGAGCTGGGCCTAAGCGACGACGTGAGCCTGACGGGCTTCGTGGACAACCCCTACGCGTACTTGGCGCGGGCTTCGCTGTTCGTGCTGTCCTCGCGCTGGGAGGGGCTACCCACCGTGCTGATTGAGGCCCTGTATTGCGGCGTTCCCGTGGTGGCTACCGACTGCCCCAGCGGGCCGCGCGAGATCCTGGCCGGGGGCAAGTACGGCACATTAGTGCCCATGCAGGACGTCGAGGCGCTGGCCGAAGCAATCGGCAAGGGGCTGGACGGGGAAACGCCTCGGCCATGCAGGGAAAGCTGGCAGCCCTACGAGCTGGGGACCATCGTGGACCAGTATCTTCGCCTGCTGCTGGACGAGGGGTAAGATGCGATGCGCAAGCTGACCTACTGGCTGTCGCTGCTCCTCATCTTCACCATTCCGTGGGAGGCAATGGTCGAGGACGCGACGCTCGGCTCCATCACCCGCCTGATCGGCCTCGCCCTCGCGGCATCCTGGGCGATCATGGTCGTGACGACCGGGCGCATCCGGCGGCCCACGCCGTTCCACGTCGCGGTGCTGCTGCTCGTGCTGTGGAACGCCGTCAGCATCTTCTGGAGCGGCAACGGAGCGAGAACATCCCAGCACATCATGACATGGGTGCAGTTGGCGGCGATGGTGTTCATCCTGTGGGACCTTCTCACGACGCGCGAGGCGTTTCAGACGGCACTCCAGATGTACGTCGCGGGCGCCTACGTCGTATTCGGCAATACCATCGCGAACTTCTTCGCCGGCACAACCTCTCACTGGGAGCGCTTCAGCGCGGAGGGCACCAATCCCGACGACCTGGGCATCGTGCTCGCCCTGGGTATCCCGGTCGCCTTGTACCTCGCGGGGCGAAAAGGCGCCGCGCCGGGCGGGTTCCTGCTCAAGTGGGCGAACTACGCCTACATCCCGGCGTCACTGCTCGGTATCGCGCTGTCAGGCTCACGAACCGCTTTGATCGCGGCGATGCCCGGCCTGCTGTTCGGCCTCGTGTCGATTACCCGCGTCAGCGTGTGGGCGAAGGGCGCGCTGGCCGTGCTTTTCGTGGCGGCGGCCTTCTTCATCACGCCGCTGGTGCCCCAGGCCTCTCTGCAGCGCCTCGGCACGACGGGCACCGAGGTGCTGGAGGGC
>DASTEB010000122.1:0-4551 GCA_035710025.1 Chloroflexia bacterium | reverse complement strand
CGGGTGGACCGTGTTGGTCACCGGCACGTCCGTGAACTCCAGCGTGCAGGATGTAGGAGTGGCAGTTACTGTGACTTCAGGGGTGTCGGTGGCGATTGCAGTATTGGTGGCAGTAGCGGTATTGGTGACAGTGGCGGTGCTGGTGGCGGTGGCGGTGTGACTCGGGCCAGGTGTGTTTGTCGGGCAGCCGCCCTGCAGGGTGTAGATGCGGGCGCCTGTGGCAGGCGAGCCTGAGCCGTTGCAGAAGTCCTGCGTGAAGGCCGAAGCACTGAGCTGCACGCCACCCGTGGCTGAGGCGTTGCCTTGCGACACCGTCCCGTAGATCACGTCGAAGCGGCCTGAGGTTCCTTCGTACAGGCGCAACTCAAAGTTGGCCGTACCGCCTCCCGAGAAGTAGGTGGTGCGCCACTCGATGTTGAAGATGCGGTTTGGTGCCGAGCCGCTTATCGAGGTGAAGATGCCCGACCCGGTGGTGTCGGTCCTCAGGTCGTCCCAGTACGGGTAGATCGAGTAGGTAGCCCCTGGCTGAGGAAGGCAGGAGTTGGAGAAGACCGAATCGCCCGAGGGGAAGTGCGCCTTGCCGTTCGAGTCGAGGCCGACCGACGTGAAGGCCTGGTTGTACAGGGTGAAGGGGAACGGCAACGCAACGTCGGTTATGCAGTCGTCGCAGGAGCTGCCGATGTTGGTAGTGCCGGGCACGATCGTGGCCGTGGCTGTGGCGATCGTGTAGGTACCGGCCTGGCAGGCAGTGGGCGTGGCAGCCGGGGTGTTGGTTGGCGGCAGCGTGGGGGTGCTGGTGGGCGGGGTGCCTGTCGTTGTGGGTGTCGAGGTGCCCACGGGGCCTGTGGCGTCGTAGCGCTGGTTCCAGTTGGCCCCGTTAGGGGTGTTGTTGGTATAGTCGTACCCGCCGAAGGCGTACAGGTAGCCGTTCAGCTGGGCGCGTGCGAAGTTGCGCGTGGCGTGCACCATCGGGGGCGCGCTCGTCCAGGTGTTGGACGCCGGGTCGTACAGGTACGAGTTGGCGCTCGGCACCGGGTAGCTGCCGCCGGCCGCCATGACCTTGCCCGCTATCTCGTAGGGGGTGCCGCTGTCGTAGCCCCACGCCCCGAGGTCGCCTCGCGCGTCGGGCAGGGGCGCGACGTCCACCCACGTCGGGCTGGGCTGCGCCAGGTCGAGCATCTCCACGTTGGACACGGGCGTCAGGGTGCGCGTGGCGGCGTCCCACGTGTCCCCGCCCACGGCGTACAGCTTGCCGTTCACGGCCGCACCGCCAATGTACCCCCGGCCCAGGTTCATCGAGTCGAGCTGGGTCCACTTAGACCCGACGGGGGCCATGGGGTCGAAGCGCCATGTGTCGGTGAACACCGAGCCTTGCCCGCCGTTGGCGATCAGGGAGAAGCCGCCGAAGATGTACAGCTTGTTGTCGTGTACGGCCCACCCGCCCGGTATGCGCACCGGGGTGGCAGGCCACACATCGCCCGTCAGCTGGGTGATGCTGTCGGCCACCGGGTCGTACGAGCGCACGAGGTTGGAGGGCACCGAGTCGACGTTTGAGCCGCCGACGGCGTACACGCGCACGCCCGTCGTGTCGGTCAGCGTGGCGACGGCCATGTTAGCCACGAAGCGGTCGCGGCTCTGGGTGCCTTCGAGCAGGGCGTTCTTGCGCGTCCAGGTGTTGGCGAGGGGGTCGTACTCCCAGATCCAGCGGAGCGGGTAGTCTTCCTGCCCGTCAAGGCCGTGGCGCCCGCCCATCATGTACAGCTTGCCGTTGGGGTGGTAGCCCGACGCGCCGGCGCGCTTGATGCGGGCCGACACGTTCACGCCGGTGGGCGTGCACGGCTGGGGGTTACAGGGGTACCATTCGGTGACCGAGATGGTGGGGAAAGGAGCGACGTCGCTCCAGGTGCCCCGGGGCTGCTCCGTGCTGCCCTGGCCTTTCTCCGCGCCCTCGCCCTGGCTCTGGGCCGCGGAGACCGGGCCTGCCTGCGTGCTGCCGGGCGACAACACGGCCGTGGCAACGAACAGCAGCGCGCACAGCGACAGGGCCACCACGATGGAGCTGACAAACCGTTTAGTCATGTATCCGTCCTTCCTTGGCGATTCTGTATTGGGACAAGCGACGAACCATCCGTCCGAGATAGGGCATTGTGACACCGTCTCACCGCGAGGCGGCTCCGTACCACCTCACATGGCGCACGACGCGGCGCGCCTCATGGAACGCGCGTCGTGGGGCAGCACATGCTTAAGCCGCCGCGCCACGTGGCGCGGCAGGCGCCGGGGACGAAAGGCTCCCGGGGGCTTACCCCCGAGGCATACTCGGGGGTGTGGTGCCGCCTCCCGGGAAAAGGTCAGAAGTTACGCTTTGGTCCTGGCCGTGCCGGCATCAGGGCTGTCGGGGCCGGGCGCGGGGTCACCTGAGAACCCGGCGCAGCCGCAGGTCGCGAGGCGCGGTCCACCCGGGTCGATGCTGCATTCGCAGTCGCAGCAGGTCCAGTAGCCGCCGGTGGTCGCACGCGTCCAGCAGCCGCCCTGGTAGTAGGTGTAATACACCCGGCAGTAGAGCATCTGGCCGCTGCTCCTGTGCTGGAAGCAGCGACCGCTGTAGGGGCCGCCCGGCTGGGAATTGAGGCAGCCGTTCGGTTCGTTGGTGCCGTTGGTGTTGCAGTACGGACCGGGAGGACTGCACAGCGGCACGAGGGGCACGCGGGTCTTGCGCGCATCACCCGAGGCCGAAGCGGTGCGGGCGAGGCCGTGGCCCGCGGCCAGGGCAATGAGGCCGGCGAACATGGTGCTGCCGGTCTTCTGGACAAACTGGCGGCGGTCAACCACACGGGCCAGGTTCTCGCTGATGATCCGAATCTTCTGTTCCAGCATATCCTCTCCTTCTTGCTTACGATACCCGATTACTCGCCGGCACGGCTGCGGGGCTTGTTCCGGAACAATTTCCGGGACTGCGCGCCGGGCACCCGTGCCTCTGTGCCGCGCGCAGCAAAAATGGCCTCAGGCGACCGCCACGCCGCCAGGGCCATTCAGAATAAGGGCAGAATTGCAATAGTTTTTCTTCGCGCCGCGAGGAGCGGGCCGGCGCGGGTCGCCGGGCGCGGCCGGACACGCGGGGGCTTTCAGGCCCGCGTATGCCGCGCTTTCGTATTCGAGTGTACTTTGTGCCGGTATGCGGTAAAGCTCCACGCCGCTCCCTGCGAGATCGCTTGGCGAGACCTTAGCGGCCCGCGACTTCCTGCACGGCCGCGCTTTCCTGCTCGGTGTCCTCTTCGCCCTCCAGGGGCACGTCCCACTTGCCGGTCTTAAGCTCGCGGTAGTAGAGGTCGAGGCCGCCTTTGTTGTTCACCAGGCCCTTTCCGCGGATGATGCCGTTCTCGTCCAGCATGAACATGAACGGGGTAACGCGCACCTTGTAGGTGTTGAGCAGGTTATCTTCCGTCGAGTATGGGGCCACGGGCAGAGTCGCGCCCGTCTCCGATACGAACCTCAGGCTGTCGCCCGGGGTGGCCGAGTTGAGCCATAGTACCGCCACGTCGGGGTGGCGGCGCGCCCATTCGTGCAGCTCAGGGATGAGCGTCCGGCAGGGGCCGCAGTTGGGCGAGCCGAAAACCAGGGCTACCGGCTTGCCCTTGTAATTGCTGAGCCGCTGCTCCGCGCCGTACTGATCGGTCAGGCTGAAGTCGGGGGCGCGGGTGCCCCTCTCCAGTCCGTCTCGCGACACGCCTTCGGCTGTGCCGAGGTACATGATACCAAGCTGCCTGTAAAGAAGCAATACCAGTATGCCAAGTCCTATAACCAGGATCCAGAGCACTATATAACTGAGCAGCCACAGACCTTCCATGATACTCCTGCGCTATCTATATGTGTCGTGGTCGGGCGGCGCCCGCGGGAACCCCGTGGACCGCCCGGCTACCGGGGCGTAGCCTCTCTCAGGGCATGAGGCCCGACGTCATTTCCGAATTCCGCCGGTTAGATATAGGTGTTACGAGTTATACCCGATTGGCGGCCGCATAAGCAAGGAAACGAGCAACAACACGCCGCCCACGGATTGGGGATTGCAGAGAGGTTGCCCGCGCGGGCAACCTCTCTGCGTTGTGTGCTCACTCTTTCCGGTAAGCTGCCGCCTAGCGGTCGGCAGCGCCGGAGGCGTTGAGCGGGCGTGGCGGGTTGCAGCCTGGGAAGAACGTGTTGGCCACGATCTTGGAGGCTTGCCCCCTCGTCACTCCGTTGTTAGGCCGGAAGTACGGCCTGTTCTCACTGTCGCACGGCTCGAACGGCCCGCCGCACGGGTAGCCCGAGATAGCATCGGGGCGGTTGGCCAGCAAGCGCTCGATGTAGATCCAGAACGTGTGCCCAGGCTCTACGTCGGTGAACGTGTATTGCGTCTCGGGGATCACGTCCGAGAAGCCGGCCGACTCCGATGCGATCTTGACCAGCTGGCCGCGTGTAGCACCGGCGTTAGGCCTGAAGTAAGGCCTGTTGTCGGGTGGGATACAAGGCTCAGCCGGGTTGATGCCGCACTGGTACCCGCCGATGATGTTACGCGTG
>DASTEB010000121.1:0-3988 GCA_035710025.1 Chloroflexia bacterium | reverse complement strand
ATCAATGTTCGTCGGGTGTTCACGCTGGTGTTCGCGCTGGGCACAGGGCTGGCGGCGCTCGGTGGGGTGGCGGCGGCGCCATTCGTGGGGGTCAACCCGGGGCTTGGGCAGGAGTTCCTGCTGCTGGCCTTTATCGCCGTGGTGATCGGCGGGATGGGCAGCTACACGGGCGCTGCGATCGGCGCGCTGCTGGTGGGGCTGGCCCGCGCCTTCGGCGACCAGCTTGTGCTCTCCGGCATACAGCTTCCGGGCATGGAGGAAGCGCTCAAGCTGTCGCCCTCGATAGCGAGAGCGTCCACCGTGCTGCTCATGGCAGCCGTGCTGCTGATCCGCCCGGCGGGCCTGTTCGGGAAGAAGGAGTAGTAGGTAGGCGTGAGGGGTGAGGAGTGAGGGGTGAGGAGTGAGGGACCAGTGGGCAGGTGGCGGTTCGAGATTAGCTTGATGGGTGAAGAATGACAGCAGCACGAAACAATAGGGGCCGGAGTACCGGGCTGTGGCTGGGGCTGGCCGCGCTGGCGGCGCTGGCGCTGTTCCCGTTCGCCCTGTCGGCGCTGACGGGCGAGCCTGTCGACGCGGGCACGCCCAAGTTCTGGCAGGGGATGCTGGCGCAGGTGTTCATCCTGGCGGTGTACGCGGTGAGCTACGACCTGCTGATGGGCTACACCGGCATACTGTCGTTCGGCCACGCCATGTTCTTCGGCACCGGGGCATACGTCACGGGCATCCTGCTCACGCACGCGGGCTGGGAGCTGTGGCAGGTGGTGCTGGCGGTCGTGGCGGTGGCGGTGGTGCAGGGGCTGTTGATAGGGGTGCTGTCGCTGAGGGTGCGCGGGGTGTACCTTGCCATGGTCACGCTGGCCTTTGCGCAGATGTTCTTCATACTGGCCGAGGCGACCGACTTCCGCGAGTGGACGGGCGCCGAGGACGGCCTGCACGGCATACCTGTGCCCGAGTGGATCAGCCCGACCGACGAGCGGCTGCGCTTCTACTATTTCGCCCTCGCCTTCGGAGTGGTGGCCTACCTGATAGCGCGCCGGGTGGTCGACTCTCCCGTGGGGCACGTCATGGTGGCTATCCGCGAGAACGAGGCGCGCGCCCAGATGATCGGGTACAACACGTTCGTGTACAAGCTGATCGCCGTCACGCTGTCGGGCCTGCTGGCCTCCGCGGCGGGACTGATGCACGCGCTGTGGAACGTGAACGCCAACCCCAGCATGCTCAGCGTGAACACGACGATCAATGCGCTGCTGATGACCATCATCGGCGGGGTGGGCACATTGATCGGCCCGGTGCTGGGGGCGGGCGTGCTGCAGTTGCTCGGCTACTGGCTGAACGACACCTTCGGCCCGCGCTGGCCTCTGATCTTCGGCGTGGTCTATATCCTGATCGTGCTCTTCTTCCCTTACGGGCTGGTCGGCACCTGGCGAATGCGCAGGCAGGGCTGGCGGGCGGCATGGGCCGGTCGGCTGCGCTGGCTCGCGGCGTGGAGGCCCACGCGGTCGGAGACGCCGTAGGCTACACCTTTCGCGCCAGGAAACCCAGCCACTCGGAGCCAGGCTCGGGGGGAGCGCCCGCAAGGTCGCCCCACACTCCGAGCAGATCGAAGCCCGCGCGGCGCAGCACCGGCTCCATGCTCTCGGCGGTATACGCATGATACCAGAGGTGGTAGTCGCTCAGGTCGCCGTTCTCCTCGACCACCAGGCTGCGCCTGAGGTAGACTTGCGCCTCGGGGTAGTCGAATAGCTGCTCAAGCTCCAGGTACGGCCCCGGCTTCCAGAATCCGCCCATGCTCGCGGTCCAATCGCGCGGCGGGCCGTAGCGGTCGCGGTGAGTCGGCGTGGTCACGTCGAAGGCGAACATGCCGCCCGGCGCGAGCATGGTGTGCACGTTCGCCAACACGCGGTCGCGCGCCGCGTCGTCCAGCACGCAGATATCGCCGTAGATGAGCACCGCCGCCTTGAAGCGCCCGGCGTACTGCGCGGCGTCCATGGTCACGTAGTCCTGGTAGACGTACTCGATGGGCAGGGCGTCCGCCTTCGCTTGCTCTACGGCGTAGTCTATCGAGCGGCGCGAGTAGTCCACCCCTGTCACCTGGAGGCCGCGCCGGGCGAAGCGCGTGCTGTAAAGGCCGGGGCCGCAGCCCAGGTCGAGCAGGCGGTCGCCCGGCTGAAGGTCCAGCTTCGCGCTGAGCCACTCCACGATGCGGTCTATAGCCTCGGGCCGGCGGCTGGCAGCCTCGGTGTCGGGGTCGAGGTGGGCCTCCAGCATCCGCGCGGAGATGTGGGGGTCGTTCCAGAAGAGCGGCTCGCCCGGCTCGAACAGGGGCGGGCGCTCGGCCGCTGTGCGCAGGAGATCGACGCGCAGCCTGCCGTCCCGGATTACGTTGGGCCTGTCTTGCATGCTGTAACCCTTCCCTTCTGTGCCGTGCTGCCATCGAGCCGAAGACGAGCACGGTAATCCGCGGCGAGGCTTAGCGCAGCCCGCCTGCACCGGAGCGCTCGGCGAATTGTTGAACGGAGCGCGGCTACATTGGCTGGCGCTGGCGACTCCAGTAGTGCTCCGCCAGGATGCCCAGGCCGACGACTACCAGCACGATGGGGAAGACGATATCGTCGGTGAAAGCCCAGCCGCTGGCCACGGCGCCCAGGCCGATGAGCAGCCCGAGACCTACCAACCACCAGTTGACGGGCTGGCCCGCCTGCATGTGCCGCACGCCCAGGTAAACGAACCAGGCGCCAAGCGCCACACCGAAGATCCACCCCACCTCGATGTTGAAATTGCCGAGCAGGGCGATGGCGCCGACGAGAATGAGGATCACGCCCCACACCGGTATGCCCGCCAACTGATTCTCGTTGTGACGCTCAATACGCCGCTGGTCCCGCAGCTCGCGAGGGTCCGGCTGGCCTGTGGGCACCGTCGGAGCCCCTTGCGGGCCTGTCTGGCTCGGTTGCATATTGTCCTCCTGAGCCGTTCCGTGTACGTCTACTCACCGCGCGTTAGAACGCGCGCCGATCGCTGCCATCAGAGATATTGTAGACCCGTATGCCCCGGCTTACTATAGACCAAAGGCTGATTGTGGAGGGGGATTTCCCGTAAGGGAGCACATGGGGTCGGCGCGGCCCCCACATGGAGACAGCCGGCCAATCCATGGGGAAGGAATGGCCGGCCGCCGTACCGGGGGATTGTAGTCTGCGCACTGCGCTAAGGGGTCGGCAGTGAGGTTTGCATCCTCTGCTGTTCCTCGTAGTCTACGCCCTGGCTTTCGGGCCGGCCGTGCTCGACGGGGTGGGCGTACTTGCCGCGCTCGGCCTCAGGCTTGTCCACCTCGACCTGTACGGGGTGCGCCGCGGCGTAGGCGTCCTTGCGGGTGCCCGTTACCTGCCACGACACCTCCACGCCGGGCCGGTCGGTCCTGATGGTGAAGCGATTGTCCTTCACCTTGCTCGACACGACGGCCTGCGCGAAGTCGCCGATCACCGTAAGCTGGTAGCGAAAGTCGCGGTTGAGCGCCTCGAACCATTCGGGCAGGGTAACGACGGCCTCGCCGTTATCATCGGTGACGACGTTGCCGTTGTAGATGTTCATCATCTCGTCGCTCTGCACGGCCGCGTGCTGCAGGTACCTGTTCTCCGGGTCGAGCGGGTGGTCTATCCGGGAGGGACCAAGGCAGCCGATGCAAGTGCCTGTTATCTGCACGTCGCCGTTGAAGTAGCCTGCCCTGCCGTTTGGGCTGAAGCCGGCGACAGCGTCGCCGCTGCCGCTGATGCCATACAGGCCGCGGCCGGTTGTAGCAAACCCGTATACCCCAGAGCCCGATGTGGTGGAGCCAAACACTCCCCATCCTTGCGTGCTTTCGCCATGCACTCCCGCGGCATTGAAGCCGTTGTTCGCGGTGCCTTTCACTCCGGTGCCGTTAGCGGCTGTGGTAGTCCCGGCAACGCCAGCGTCGGCATCGTCGCCGCTCGTCGTCTCGCCTTTGACGCCTATG
>DASTEB010000120.1:0-6611 GCA_035710025.1 Chloroflexia bacterium | reverse complement strand
GAAGCCCCAGAATGGCGAGCAGAAGTCGATGATGGGGCTGTCGTAGCGGCGGGCAAGGTAGCCCGACATGATAGGCTTGCCGTGAGTCGTTTGGTAGCGCATACGCGGTCCCGTAACCTCGACCTGCTGCGTGGCGAACGGTAACTCCATCAGCCCCGCCCGCGGCATGGAGGCGAGCGCCGCGTACCCGGAGGGCGTGTCGAGCCGCTCGACGTGGCGGGGGTGGATTGGCAACTCGGCCAGCAGTAGAGCGAGCGCAAGCCCCCACGCGCCGCCCACGCGCCACGAGCGCGCATTACTCACGCGCCCCAGCAGCCAACCCGCGCCTCCCGCCGCGAGTACGCCCATCGCCAGGCGGGCCAGCACGACGAAGCGCTCCGGCTTGGCTATGGCGTCCATGCCGGGCAGGTTGTCCACGAGCGCGAAGGGCAGCGGTATGCCCGTGACGCTGCGGCCCACCTGCAGGCGCGGGCCCATAGCGAGCACCAGCGCAATTAGCGCAACCGCAACCCAGAAGCGTGTGCCGGGCCGCCGCCATCCCGCGACCGCGCCCAGTACGGCCAGCGCGAAGGCGGCATACCCCAGCATCACGTAGTCGTGGATTGGCGGCTCGTTCACGCCGGGGCGATCGTCCCACGCGCCGCCGAGGGGGTGGTCGTGGGGCGGCGCGAAGAAGGAGAGCAGATCGGCCGAGTGAGCCAGCCTGTGCGCCGGGTCGGCCTCGACCGCGAGGCGGGGATTGTCGCGCCCGATCCACAGCCCACCGAGTAATGGCAGCACGATCACGAAGCCGATCACCCCGGCAACGACAGCCACCTGCCCCGCCGAGGTAAAGGCAGCGTCCTTGCGCTCCCGGGCAGACACGACGCCCATGTAAGCAGGGTGCACTAGCGCGAACACGACCAGGTACAGCGCGTAGTACAGGCTGCTGTAAGTCGCCAGCGCGAAGAACACCCCCGCGCCCACCGCCCAGGGCCACCAGCGCGCCCCACGCCGCGCCGAGTCGACCGCGCGCAGCCAGCCTTCCGCGAAGAAAGGCATCCACTGGAGCGACAGCACCTCCGGCTGGCCCTTGAGCGCGTCGAGCGTGTAGGGCGTGAAGGCGAACACTACCCCGCCCAGGAACGCCGCGCCTACCAACGGCATGGAGCGGAGGTCGCGGCCCCGCAGCGCATACAGGGCGAGCCGGAACGCGCCGTAGCCGCCGAGCGTGAACGCCGCCAGCAGCACGGTGTTGTACGCGGCGGGTAGGCCGAACAGCAGCTGCGGCAGCAAGCCGATTAGCCCGAGGGGCAGGGCCAGGGTGTGGTAGTACAGTGGCGCGCCGTACGGGTAGTAGAGCAGGTCGGTCTCGAAGGGGTTGCGGCCCGCCAGGAGCGCCTCCCGAGTCCACCACAGGTTCCACAGGTTCTGGTCGCGGTCGGCGATGAGGTCGCCCGGCACCTGGGTCGTGAAGTCGCGCACCGCGGGCCAGGTGACCAGCGCGGCGAGCAGGAGGTAGCCCGCGAGGGCGAACAGGTGGGCGGGCAGGCCCGGACGTGATGCGTGATGCGTGATGCGTGATGCGTGATGAGCGGCTCTCGACGCAGCGCCGTATTGGCCCTGTCCAGGGCCGGTGTCAGCAGACATACCTCGCACATCTTAGCAGAAGTGTGGGGGGCTGTACAGCGGGTCAGTAGGCAGAGGGCAGAGGGCAGAGGGCAGATATGCGTCATGCGTCATGGGTCATGGGGGCTGGCGGGCGGTGTACTCGATTGGGTGAGGGTGGTGGCGGGTAGATATAGCAGTCTCGCACAGCTACAGCACGATGCCCGCCCGCTCCCATGACGCATGACGCATGACGTTTGACGTTTGACGTTTGACGCCTGACGCACGCTTACGCATCACGCGTCACGTATGCTATACTTCCCCTGTCGCCTGCCCCCTACGCCGATGTATGGGCCTGGCAGTTCGCGCACGCTCGCCCTGAGCGCGTCCCCGAGCGCGTTGTGATCGGACCCGATCCTCGGACCGGAGGTTCATGCGATATGGCCCAACCACCCGCGGAGAACACCCCCGCCGCGAGCGGGACAGACGACAACACCCCTGCCGGCGAACGCATCAGCCAACTGGAGGCCGAGGTGGCGCGGCTGCGCGCCGCCGAAGCCCAGCTCACCACTATCCTGCAGGGCGTGCAGGACGGCATCACCGTGCAGGCCCCCGACGGCAGAATCGTCTACGCGAATGATGCCGCCGCGCACTTCACCGGCTATGAGAGCGCCGAGCAGATGCTCTCCACGCCGGCCGAGCGCACCGCCGCGGCATTCGAGATCGTGGACGAGGAAGGCAACCCGATTGAGGTGCGGGATCTTCCCGGGCGGCGCGCCCTCGCCGGGCAGCCCGGCGGCGAATTGGTCGTGGGCTGGCGGCGAAGGGGTGAGACCGACCTGCGCTGGTCGGTAGTGTCGGCCCGGCCCGTGTACGACGAGGCCGGGAGCGTCCGGTTCGTGGTCAACTTCTTCCGCGACATCACCGAGACGCGCCGCATACAGGAGCGCCTGCACGCGCGGGCGATTCAGCAGGCGGGACTGGCCGATCTGGGGCAGCGCGCCCTGGCGGGCATGGACACGCAGGGTGTAATGCAGTACGCCACCGAGGTAGTGACCTCCACGCTCGGTATCGAGATGTCCAAGGTGCTTGAGCTGCAGCCAGACGGCGCCAACCTGCTGGTTCGCGCGGGCGTGGGCTTTCGCGAGGGGGTGGTGGGTCACGCGCTGGTCAGCGCCGGACCCGAGGCCCACGCGGGCTACACGCTCGCCCGCCGCGAGCCTGTGGTGGTGGACGACCTCAGGACCGAGAAGCGCTTCCCCGGCATGCCCATTCTGCATGAGCATGGCGTGGTGAGCGGCATGACGGTGGTCATCCTGGGGCGCGACGGGCCGTTCGGGGTGCTCGGGGCGCACTCGCGTCAACCCCGCCGCTTCTCGCTCGATGACATCCACTTCCTCAATTCCGTGGCCAATATCATCTCCATGGCCGTCGAGCGCCAGCGCGCCGAGCAGGAGGTGCGCCAGCTAAACACCAGCCTACAGGTGGTGGTGCAGGAGCTTGAGGCGTTCTCCTATTCCGTGTCGCACGACCTGCAGGCTCCCCTGCGCGCCATCAGCGGGTACGCGGGCGCGATGGAGGAGGACTACGGCGACACCCTCGAGCCGGAGGCGCGCCACTACCTCGAGCGCATCTCGGTCAACGCGGGGCAGATGCGCGACTTGATTAACGACCTGCTGGCCTTCGCCCGGCTGGCACGCCGAGCGCCCGACGTGGCCCACGTGGACATGACGGCGCTTGCGCGGAGCACCTTCGAGGAGATGCTGGCGGCCGCGGGCAATGCGCAGGTGGAGTTCACGCTGCACCCCCTCGGCAGCACCCGGGGCGACCCCGAGATGCTCCACCAGGTGTTCGCCAACCTGCTGTCCAACGCGCTCAAGTTCAGCCGGCAGAAGCCCGGGCCGGAAATAGAGGTCGGCTGCGAGGTCAAGGGCGACGAGAACGTATACTACGTGCGCGACAACGGGGCGGGCTTCGACATGCAGTACGCCCACAAGCTCTTCTCGGTGTTCCAGCGCCTGCATCCCTCGGAGGAGTTCGAGGGCACGGGCGTCGGACTGGCTATCGTGCAGCGCATCGTGTTCCGCCACGGCGGGCGGGTGTGGGCCGAGGGACGCCCGGGCGAGGGGGCCACGTTCTACTTCACCCTGCCCACCCGGCCGCTCATGTAATGCCGCCCGCGCATCACGCCTCGCGGCTCGACTGCCGGTGGTATTTATCTTGCTTTCTGGGCGACACGAGGACCAAATCTTACTGAGGTATTGACCTGTTATGGAATGGATCTCCGATCCAAACGCATGGGTAGCCCTGCTCACCCTTACTGTGCTCGAGATCGTGCTCGGCATCGACAATATCGTGTTCATCTCAATCCTGGTGGGCAAACTGCCCCAGGAATTGCAGGCTCGCGGCCGCACTATCGGCCTCGGCCTGGCGATGATCACGCGCATTCTGCTTCTGCTGACCATATCGATTATCATCAGCCTGACCAACCCGCTGTTCAACGTATTCGGGTTGGATATCTCCGTGCGCGACCTGATCCTGATGGGTGGCGGTCTTTTCCTGCTGGCCAAGGCCACGCTGGAGATACACGAGCGGCTGGAAGGTGAGAAGGCTCACGCAACCGACAAGACGCGCACGGCATCGTTCACGAGCGTGATAATACAGATCATCCTGCTCGACATCGTCTTCTCGCTCGACTCGGTGATCACGGCCGTGGGCATGGCCGACGACATCGGCGTGATGGTGACGGCGGTGATTATCGCCGTGATCGTGATGTTGTTCGCGGCGGGGCCGATCAGCCACTTCGTGAACCAGCACCCGACGGTGAAGATGCTCGCGCTCAGCTTCCTGTTGCTGATCGGCGTGGCGCTGGTGGCCGAGGGCGTGCACCAGCACATCCCGAAGGGTTATATTTACTTCGCCATGGGCTTCTCGGTGTTCGTCGAGATGCTCAACTTGCGGGCTTCCAAGAAGAAGGAGGCGCCGGTCGAGCTTCGCCCCATCTACGTGAAAGAGGAACCCGAGCTACCGGCGGGCGCGGGCGCGGGCGCGGGCACGGAAGCCCCGGCAAGTAAGTAGGCGCAAACGCGCCGTGTTATTGAACCGCAGAGACGCAGAGGGCGCAGAGAACACGCAGAGAATTAAGGGGTTTGGTCGGATTGCCAGGGTTAGCGGGGAGCCAAGCCCCTAGAAATCCTTGCGCCTCTGCGTCTTTGTGCTCCACAATACCGGGTGACATACGAATACGACTACGCAGGAGAAGCCGATGGCCCATAGCGATGCGCCCGCCGGGACCGCGGGCACGGGCAACGAGCATATGACGCCCGAGCAGGAGCAGCGCACCCGCAACCCCCTGCTCAGGCTGCTGGCCTATATCGGCCTGGACATGACCGGGCCTGACCGCGCATCGGCCTTCCAGATCGCCATCTACGCGCTGCTCATTTTCATACCCATCGCCTTTGTCGTGCGCTTCGTGCTGCACGACCAGCTCTGGCTGTTCATCACCTCGGCCGCCGCCATCATCCCGCTCGCCAAGATCCTGGGCACCGCCACCGAGGAGCTTGCCCTGCGCGTCGGCTCGGGCATCGGCGGGCTGCTCAATGCGACCTTCGGCAACGCGGTCGAGATGATCATCGCCTTCTTCGCCCTGCAGGCGGGGCTGTACGAGGTGGTCAAGGCGTCGATCACCGGGTCGATCATCGGCAACGTGCTGTTCGTGCTGGGGCTTGCGATATTCCTCGGCGGCTGGGGGCGCGAGAAGCAGGAGTACAACCGCACGGCGGCAAGCGTGTCGTCCTCGCAGCTGATCCTGGCGACGACAGGCCTGCTGATTCCCGCTGCCTTCGCAATCACCACCCCGGCGTCGGAGTTGACGGAGTTCTTGCGGGAGGAACTGAGTATCGGCGTGGCTATCCTGCTGCTCGGGTCCTATGTCGCGCAGCTTATCTTCTCGCTCAGGACGCACAAGCACCTGTACACCGAGGAAGAGGAGGAGGCGCTGCACGGGCAGGTGTGGAGCATCAGGCACTCAATCATCGTGCTGGTGCTGGCAACGGTGCTGGTGGCGTTCATGGCCGAGTTCCTGGTCGAGGGCGTGGAGTACCTGACCGTGACCCTGGGCTTCACCGAGCTATTCGTGGGCGTGATCCTGGTCGCCATCATCGGTAACGCGGCCGAGCACATGACGGCGGTGATCGTGGCGATGAAGAATAAGATGGACCTCGCGATGAGCATCGCCATGGGCTCGACCCTGCAGATCGCGCTGTTCGTGGCCCCGGTGCTGGTGCTGGTCGGCTTCTTCATCGGGCGGCCGCTCGACCTGTTCTTCAACCTGTTCGAGCTAGCGGCCATCGGCGTGACGATGCTGATCGTCAACTCGGTCGCCAACGACGGCGAGAGCAACTGGTTCGAGGGCGTGCAGCTTCTCACCGCCTACGCCATCCTGGCGGTGGCGTTCTTCTTCCACCCGTAGCGGCTAGAAGTCGGGCGTGACGCGCAGCACGGGGCGGGGCTTGGGCGTGTAGTCGCGCTCGTCCGGCTTGCCATTGAACAGGTGTGTCATGAGGGGCGCGGCGCGGGGGTCGCAGTCGGGCAGGCGCCTCTCGCCGGGCACACGCGAAGCCGCCTCGCTGCCGTCCGGGTCGTGGGGGCCGTACAGCGGCTCGTACTGCTGCCCAGCCTCTATCTGCTCCCACGTGTCGAGCACGTCCACCAGCGATTGGGCGCACTGCAGCGCCTTGCTCCGCCACGCCTTGCCGCGGTGGTCCCTGTAGGGGAAGTCCTGCGACACGTCCGGCGTCTGGGTGCCCACGCGCTCCAGCAGAAGGTCGTCGTACTCGCCCCGCTCCAACGCGGCGCGCATCTTGTGAAGCTGGGCCTCAAGCTCGGACATGAGCACGAGGAAGCGGGTCCAGCGGTGGTGGTCGAAGTTGAAGCTGCGGGCAAGCTCAAGCCCGGCCTGCCTCCCCTTCTGGCGTATCGCCTCGATGGCCGCGCGGTCCATCGTCAGGTTCATGCCGCCTTCG
>DASTEB010000119.1:0-2456 GCA_035710025.1 Chloroflexia bacterium | reverse complement strand
CCAACCCCAGTACAACTTCGACCTCGAATACACCCCGCCCGACTTCACCCGGCCTATGTTCCTGCAGGCTCCCGACAAGGAGACCGAGCCTGCGCCCGCCGACGGCCTCGCGCCGACTGCCTTCTACTCGTCCACCAACTTTCCTACCTACGTCAAGCGCGGGGGCGAGTGGCTGCTGGTCAAGCGCCCGCGCATGGACGCGACGATCGTGTGGGACGAGAAGGCCAACGAGTTCGTGTGTATCGAGATGCGCCGCGTGCGCGCCGGGCAGCCTGTCGTGGTCGGCATGGCAGAGGACGGCAGCACGGGCCTGTTCGTGCATCACAACGGCTTCGGCGCGGGACCGGGCGGGCAGGCCGACGCCTTTACCTTCATGGCGTCGGGCGCTTCGCGCGAGCGGCCGATCAACTACCGCCGCCTCGCCGCGCTGCTCGAGTGGGACAAGCGGCGCAACGGCCGCAGCATCTGGGTGCTCGGGCCTGCGGTGGTGCATGCCGGGGCGCGCGACAGCATGGCCTGGCTCATCGCCAACGGGTACGTGGGTGCGGTGTTTGGGGGCAACGCCGTGGCGGTACACGATCTCGAGCGTGCCCTGTACGGCACGGCCCTCGGCATGGACATCGAGGGGCACACCGTCGTGGGCGGGCACCGCCACCACATGGACGCGATCAATACCGTGCGCCGGGCGGGCAGCATCGCGGGGGCCGTGCAGAGCGGCATCATCCCCGACGGCATAATGCACGCTCTGGTTACGTACGGCGTGCCCTTCCTGCTCGCCGGGTCGATCCGCGACGACGGCCCGCTACCCGGCGTGCTCACCGACGTGGTCGAGGCGCAGGACAAGATGCGCATGTTCACCCAGGGCGCGACCCTCGTGGTCATGCTCGCCACGATGCTCCACTCCATCGCCACGGGCAACATGCTGCCCACCTACATCGACCGCGAAGGCAAAATCGAGCCGGTGTACACCATCGTGGTGGACCAGGAGGAGATGGTCATCCAGAAGCTGGTCGACCGGGGCACGCACCAGGCGTTCGGCATCGTGCGCAACGTGGACGACTTCATCACCCGCCTGGTACACGAGTTGAAGGCGATGCGTAAGGCGTGAGTGGTCAGTGTTAAGCGGCGGCGTGTGATACGTGACTCTGACCACTGACCACTGACCACTCTCAGGACAGGAGCCGATGAACCTGCAGCAATTGCTCTCCGACGCCGCCATACTGGGCGCCGAAACGGTGGGGAGCACCACTGAAGTTGACATAACGCACATAGCCGAGGACTCGCGCCAGTCGAGGCCGGGCACGCTCTTCGTGGCCGTGCGTGGCAGCGTGCGCGACGGGCACGAATTCATCCCCGATGCTCTGCAGCGCGGGGCGGTAGCCGTGGCAGGCGAGCACGAGGAGAGGCCCGCCGGCCTGCCCGAGGACGTGCCGTACGTGCGCGTGCCCGACGACAGGCGCGCCGTGGCGCAGCTTGCCGCTGCGTTCTTCGGCCACCCGTCGCGCAAGCTGCAGGTGATAGGGGTCACGGGCACCGACGGCAAGACCACCACCGCCACGCTGATCCACTCGATCCTCCTCGCGGCGGGACGCAGCGCGGGGCTGATCTCGACCATCCGCGCCGAGATAGGCGGCCGCTCGTACGACACCGGCTTCCACGTGACCACGCCCGAGGCGTTCGACGTGCAGCGCTACCTGTACGACATGGTGCAGGCGGGCACAGACGTGGCCGTGCTCGAGACCACCTCGCACGCGCTCGACCAGGGCCGCGTGCTGTGCGTGGACTATGACGTCGCCGTTGTGACCAACGTGACGCATGAGCACATGGACTGGCACGGCTCGTGGGACAACTACATGGCGGCCAAGGCGAAGCTTTTCGAGATGCTGAACCAGAGCGCGCGCAAGCCCGGCACGCCCAAGGTAGCGGTCATAAACGCCGATGACAAGTCGTACGCCTGGCTGCGCCGTATCCCCGCCGACATGCAGTTCGTGTACGGGCTGGACCGCCGCCAACAGCCCGACATCACGGCCGAGGACATCGAGTACAGGGCGCGCGGCACGCGCTTTGTCGCGCAGACCCCCGCCGCCGACATCCCGGTGAGGCTGCACCTGCCGGGGCGGCACAACATCTACAACGCCATGGCGGCGGTAGGCGCGGCGCTCGCGCTCGGCGTGCCAAAGGAGGCCATCGCGAAGGGGCTGGCCGAGGTCGAGCAGATCAAGGGGCGCATGGAGTTTGTGCCCGAGGCGCGGGCGCTCGGCTTCGACGTGGTGGTGGACTTCGCCCACACGCCCAACGGCCTCGAGAAGACGTTGGAGCTTGCCCGCGAGATCGCCCACCCACGAGGCGGCCGGGTGATCGCCGTGTTCGGGTCGGCGGGCCTGCGCGACCGGGAGAAGCGCGGGCTGATGGGCAGCATCTCGGGCCGCCTGGCCGACCTGACCGTCATCACCGCC
>DASTEB010000118.1:0-4484 GCA_035710025.1 Chloroflexia bacterium | reverse complement strand
TACGCTACATGGTGGATCAGGCAGGCGATCCTGCGGGCGATATCGGAGCAGGCGCGCACGATCAGGCTGCCCGCGCACATCGGCGAGGCGATGGGGCGCATCTCGCAGGTGAGCCAGGAGATCGCCCAGCAGAAGGGCCGCCCGGCCAAGCCCGAGGAGATAGGCGAGGCGATGGGCATGACGGGCGAGCGCATCCGCGAGATCCTGCGCGCCGCCGAGACGCCGATGTCGCTCGAGTCGCCCATCGGGGACGAGGGCGACGAGAACCAGCTGCAACACTTCATCAGCGACGAGGTATCGGCCACACCCGAGGAGGAGGCGAGCCACGAGCTATTGAAGGACCAGCTTGAGACGACGCTGGAGGAGGTGCTGACGCCCCGCGAGAAGATCGTGCTGCAGATGCGGTTCGGGCTGGGCGACGGGCACCAGTACCCGCTGGAGAAGGTGGGCGAGCATCTGGGCGTGACCCGCGAGCGCGTGCGACAGATCGAGGCCGAGGCGCTACGCAAGCTGCGCTCGCCCAAGCTAAGCGAACGGTTCCGGGATTATCTGTAGGGTTGGGGTCCCTCACGGGACGAGAGGGATGTTGATGGGGCACCTGAGTGGGTGCCCCTTTTGCATGATCAACAGCCGTTTTCCTTAGCCAAGTGCGCTCTGTATTCCTGTTCCAGGTGGTACGTCTCAAACACGTCGTCAATCGCCCACTTGTACCACGCCTCAAAAGTCGGGAGATCCGCAACTAGCTCGTAAGGCGAACCTGCGCTCAGGGTTAGATCTAGTACGATTATATGCCCTCGTGCAAACACTGGATCATGCGCAACGAAAAGGGCAATCAGGTCGTCGTTGCTCCGGTACGCGAATGGGACTACCAGGCGATCCGGGTGGTGTTTCCGCCACCAGTCGAAGCTCTCCGCGACACTGGCCGTGAACGACCAGGGGACTAGATTGGTCAGGCCGAGGCGGAAGACATGGAAGTACTCGTCCGGTAATTCGAAGCCGGTTTCCAGAACTTCTTTCGGTAAGGCGGTCTGCTCTAGCATCTCAGGCGTTTCTGGCTCCCTTGGCATGTGTGACATCCGTTTCCCTTTGTGAGCCCAGACTACTGTTGCGTCAGGCTATCGAGGCTTGAACTGCTCATCCGGCCGCAGATACGAGAAGAACTGCGTCTGCGACAGGTACAGGACAGCGCGCTCCACAGCCTCGGGCGTCACCTCCGGCAAGACGACCAGGCCGCGCTCGGCGAAGCAGGGGTCGCCCGCCTCCACGATGTCGTGCAGTTCCTGGCCGAGCCGCACAGGGTCGTAGAAGTGAAGCTCATACCATTCGCCAGGCGTTGTCTCGACGTGGGCTCGCACCCAGCCCTTCAGCGGCATCTCGAAGATGGCCCGCTCGTCCAGTTCGAAGGGGTACACTATCCAGGGGTATTCGGTGCGTTCCATGGGCTACTGCCAATCTCCAGCTTCAGTATGGTATTTCGTCCAGTACCCGCATCGGTGATGTAGTGAATACGAACCGGCAGACCGTTTCGGTTGATGGGCCCGCCGTGCGTACTCGTTTGCTTGTAGCCCGGAGTAAGATCTGCGGATGAGTATTCGAATCGCACGCCGTGTACGGTGAAGCTCTCCACACCTTTATCCATGGGCGATTGTGGGACGAAATCTTGAACGGCGCCCTCCACGACTTGCATATCCTTCGCTGACAATTGAGCTAGCGTATTGTAAGAGCCGATGGATGATGCGACTGCTACGCTAGTGCAACCAAGAACGAGCAGGGACGCGATAACCAATACCACAGCGCGGAACCCCTCCAAAGGGCTAGGCAAGCGAAATCTCTCTCGCTGGAGCCAGATCGCGGCAATTAACGAAAGCAGCAACCCAGGTATCAAAATCCACCACCAGTTCGCGCCTGCCTGTGAAGCGTCATACACGGTCTCGTATTCCAAGCTGCGCCTCAATACTGTATGTCACATGCGGTTGACAAATGGTACCAGCCAGATTGTACCACCGCCCGCATCCGGCGGCAATAGCGCTTTGGTCCCGCCCGCCACGCGCACCGCGCCCATTGCCCGCCCAGCAACCCCTCTGCTACAATGCGCACGATTCCTCCGGCGAAGGCAGAACGCACATGGCGGACATGAGGGCGTGGATAGGGCGGCTCGGGAGCGGGGCGAGGCGGGCGCTCGGCACGGTGGCGACGCTGGTGGTCGTGCTCGCGGTGATTGTTGTGGGCGAGGCGCTGCCGCCGATGCGCGCGCTCGATGCTTACCTCGACGGGCACCCGGGCGTCGCGACGGCGCTGCTGTGGCTTACGATAGGCATGAGCCTGGCGGGCACGTTGCTGCTGGCGCTGTCGCAGTTCCTGCCGGAGCCGCGCCGTCCCCAGGGCATGACCCGCGAGGAGGCCGAGGCGCAGTCCCCGCCCATCGAGTACGGCGAGGTTGAGGCGCGCGCCGAGGGGCAGTGGAGCCGGGGCCGGAGCAGGGCGTTCGGCGGCGAGGCGTCGGTCGGGGCGGTGAAGCAGGCGTGGCGCGAGCGCTCGTGGCGGCACGACAGGCGGTGGCGGCTGCTGTTCTCCATGATGCTGGGCGCTGCGCTGCTCGTGTTCGGGCTGTTCGGCCTGTTCGTCGTCATAGGCGACCCCGGCATCAAATTCCTTATGCTCCTCCTCCTGGCCTACACCGTCGCCCGCACCGCCTGGGCGCTTTGGCGAGCGTAGGTCTTTTTGTTGAAACGCAAAGACGCAAAGACGCAAAGATTATTGAAGTTGGCAGCGGTATTAGCTCAGCACCGATGCGAAAACACATAATTCTCTGCGTAATCTCTGCGGCCTCTGCGTCTCTGCGTTTCAATCGTTCCGTCCTTTGCGGCCTTTGCGCCTTTGCGTTTCAACCAAACGTCTTGCCCCGGGCGTGATGCCTCGGGTATAATGGGGCGCTATACCACTGCGTGCTACACGTCCACGCTTACGCTGCACGCCCAGGTTTCACGCGTCCTGTCCCCACTTCGCACCTCTGCTACCCCGCAACGCAGTAGAACTAGGAGAACCTGTTGGCATCGCTTGGTGATATGCTTCGCGCGGCCCGGGAAGAGCGCGGCATCACGCTCCCCGAGGCCGAACGCGAAACCAAGATACGCCTGAAGTACCTCAGCGCCATGGAGGACGACAACCCCGCAGCGATGCCGGGGCCGACCTATGCGCGGGGCTTCCTGCGCAACTACGCCGCCTACCTGGGGCTCGACCCGAACGAAGCCGTCGAGCTGTTCGAGGAACAGAGCCAGCCCACCCGCGACAAGCTCAAAGCCGCGCGCGGCCGCACCCCCGCCCGAGCGTCCGGCCACGCCGCCGAGAAGATCAGCATCCAGCCGATCAGCACCGAGCGCATAGATACGCGAGTGCGCTACGGCAGCCAGTACATCGCCCTGTCGCTGCTCGCCATCCCGCTGATCATCGTGTTCTACTTCGTGTACAACGCGTACGCGGGCCCGCGCAGCCAGACCCCACCCATCCCTCAGCTTACCCCCCGACCTGCCACGCCCACGAAGCTAGCCGCGCCGACTGTGGTGGTGCAGGGCCCTGCGACCGGGGCGTTCAACACCCCGACCGTGTACGTGCCCGCCAGCCCGAGCGTGGTGTCGGGCACGCTGCCCATAACGCAGGCGGTCGGCGGAGTGATCACCGCCACCACGCCGCTCACGCCCACTGCTGCTGCGGTGCCCGCGGCCAGCGAGATAACAGTGCGCGTGGACACCACCCGCGACGCGTGGATGAGCGTGCTGGTGGACGGTGTGCAGCGCTTCAGCGGCACCCTGCCACGGGGCGCCACACGCGAGTGGAAGGGCCGAAACACCATCCAGATACGCACCGGTCGGGCCGACTCGGTCCGCGTGACCATCAACGGGGCCGACCGCGGCTTCATGGGAGCGCCGGGGCGCAACGTGGTAGAGAAGCGCTGGAACCGAGAGGGGCAGGAGACGGTGATACGGTAGTAATGCGTGATGCGTGATACGTGAACTCTCCTGAGCACCCCGTCTAACACCGCACTACCCACAATGGACATGCACACGTATCACGCATCAGGACCATCACGTATCAGGGAGAGAGTAACACATGGCCGATACATCATCTTTTGACGTGGTAAGTGACTTCGACAGGCAGGAGCTTGTCAACGCGGTGGACCAGGCGCTGCGCGAGACGCGCACGCGGTTCGACCTGAAGGACAGCAAGACCGAGATCGACCTCGAAGGGAACAAAATCACGATCAGCAGCGACAGCGAGTTCCACATGTCGGCGGTGAAGGACATTCTGCAGAGCAAGGCCGTCAAGCGCGGGCTGTCGCTCAAGGTGTTCAAGTGGGGCGCGATCGAGCCGGCCTCGGGTGGTCGGTACAGGCAGGTGGTGGACCTGCAGAAGGGGCTGAGCGACGACCTGGCCAAGTCGCTGGCCAAGGAGATCCGGTCGGAGTTCCCCAAGGTGCAGCCGCAGAT
>DASTEB010000117.1:0-5462 GCA_035710025.1 Chloroflexia bacterium | reverse complement strand
CCTGACTCCAGCGGCACGGGGGCCAGCGCGGGCGCGGGCGGCGTGTAATCGGTCGTCGCCTGGCCGCTCGGCGTCGTGCTGGTAGGCTCTACGGCCTCAGTGGGCGCCGCTGCCTGCGTGGTCGGCGTGGGCTGAGCGGGCACGGGGGTAGGGGTCGCCGCCTCAGGGCCGCAGGCAGCAATCATCATCCCGACTACCACTAGTACACTCAGCGCGCGTAGCTTCATCTTCATTGATGGTTTCCTCCTCTGTTCGCCCGACCCCGAGGCCAGGCAATACCAACCGCTGCAATATGCTATGGGTTCTTGCTGACTTTCTGGACCGGTAAGCGCCTCCTTCTGTGTGTCAATGGTCGCGTGCCGCGGACGGCGCCGGGGCTGCTGCTTCGACCGGCCGCCGTTCTACCAACTTTCCAACTGGGCCGTAAGCCCGCCGTCTACAAAGAGCTGGGTGCCCGTGATGAACGATGCCTCGTCGCTGGCGAGGAAAGCCGCCGCGTGGCCGATATCCTCGGGCCTGCCGATGCGCTTCATCACCTGCCGCTGCTCCACCTGCCGCTGCTGCTCGGCGGGATCGTCGTAACTGTCGAAGATGCCCTGGATGAGAGGCGTGAGCACCCAGCCGGGGGCGATGGAGTTCACGCGGATAGCGGGGCCGTAGTCGATTGCCATGTTGCGGGTGAGGGCAGTTATGCCGCCCTTGGAGGCTGCGTACGGGGCCACGCCGTTGACGGTGGCGAAGGAGTGTACCGAGGAGATGTTGACGATAGCGCCTTTGCCCAGCTTCTGCATGTGGGGGATGGCGTACTTCGAGCAGAGGAACACACCCTTCAGGTTGACCGCCAGGCAGCGGTCCCAGTCCTCGCTGCTCGTCTCGAGCACCGGAGTGTACACGCCGATACCCGCGTTGTTCACCAGCACGTCCAGCCGGCCGTACTTATCCAGGGTGGCCTGGACCATCGCCTTGACCTGCTCTTCGTTCGACACGTCGCACTTCACGAAGATGGCATCGCCCCCCTCGCGCACGATCTCGGCGGCGGTACGCTCGCCCGCGTCGGCGTCCCAGTCCACGACGACCACTTTCGCGCCCTGCTTCGCGAGAACGGTGGCGATACCCCAACCGATGCCTTTTGCCGCCCCGGTGACGACGGCAACTTTATTGTCGAATCTCACTTGTGCACCTCCTCAGAATCTGTCGCTGATGGACCGGCCATCTCCCTCGATACCGGCGGCGAGAAGGGGCTTCCGGTCTACTTAGTGCTTGTACCCTTTCGAGGTCCGGTCGCGAGGCCGTCGCGCACAGGCGGGTGCGGAGGCGGGGCGATCGGGGGCAGCGCCAGTTGCCGGTATCCGAGCCGGGCGGAGATGGCGGCGGCCGCCTCGCGCACCCGGTCGATGAGGTCGTGGTTCCCTTCGAGCGGCTCCATGCGGCTGATAGGCCCGGCTACGCTGATGGCGGCAATGGCGGCGCCCTGGCTGTCGAACACGGGAGCCGCCACGCAGCGCACCTCGGCCTCGTGCTCGCCGCGGTCAAAGCTGTAGCCGCGAGCGCGGATGCTATCAAGGTCGCGCATGAGGTCGTCTATGCTGTTGAGAGTGTTGCCGGTGAACACCTTCAGCCCCACCCTGCCGAAGTGAGAGCGCACCGTGTCGGTGTCGGCGTAGGCCAGCAGGGCCTTGCCCAGCCCCGTGCAGTGGGACGGGGCGCTCGCGCCCACGCGAGAGGACATGATGCCGACGGCGCGCAGCCCCTCCAGCTTCTCGAGGTACACCACCTCCATATCGCTGAGCACGGCGAGGTGGACGGCCTCGAGGGTGTCGTCGCGCAACTTCTGCAATTCGGCCAGGGCGGCGTCGCGCAGGCTGCTCCCCTGGAGGTAGACGCGCGCAAGCTGCAGGCAGCCAATGCCTAGCTGATACCTGCCGGTGGCCTCGTCGCGCTCGACGAAGCGGTAGTAGCTCAGGGCGCTGAGCAGGCGGAAGGTGGTGCTGCTGTTGAGGCCGGCTTCGGCGCTCAGTTCGGTGAGCAAGCGGGGGGTGCCGTCGGACAGGAGGGAGAGGATGGTGAAGGCCCTGTCCAGCACGCGGATGTTGTAGCGCTCGTCCTTCTGTACCACGGCGTACCTCCGGCTGAGCTTCGCTGCGCTTGAGCTATGTGAACGTCCGGCATCGCCGGACGGCAGCTCAAGTCCGCAGACTGCGTTGTCTTCCGGGAACCGGTTGTGCCCCATCAACTATGGGGGGACGCTGCGGCGGTTTTCATCACATGAAAACCATTTTCATTTCCCATATTCTAGCACCGTTTTAGGCGGCTGTCAATAGGCATCCGGGCAATCTTAGCGGAATGTCTGCAGCGAAGTAGGCGAGCCGACAGTGCCGCTACGGTTTTTCGCGCCGAAGGTGTCCATGACGTGACTGTAGATGCCGCCCCGACACTTGTGAGAAGCGCCACCCCCGGTCAGCGCAGAGCAACCAGACAATAACATGAGCCACCCCAAATTCGGGATGGCTCGTGTCTTCATGCTCCGGCCAGGCGACGGTTGGGCGCGGACCGCTATTCGGCCTCTTCGGTCCTACCGCGCTGAAGCATAGCTTCAAGGTGTTCGATCAGCATTTCCCAGCCGGCGAATGCGTGTGCTTCGCCGCGCACGACGTGTTGAACCCTGCCATGCCACCGCGGAGATGCATCTCGGCTCGCAGCCTGTGCCGCGCCCGCGGCCCGGGCGTGTTCTTCGCGCCAGAGGCGCAGCAGAAATAGCTGGGTGTCTCCATGGTTGTCGGGGTTGCCTGTCATTGGTTTCTCCACGCCGGGAATTGCATGTTCTGCATCGAGCCTCGCGGACTTGACGAGATGCTTCGGAGGATGTGTTCTCTCGAATCTATTAGAGCATGCTATCCGGCATGTTGACACGGACAAGAATCCGACACCTTGCTGCTGTGCCGCAGTTCACACTGTATTCAGGAGCGAGCCGCCAGCTCGCCCTGACAAACTACACCACTTCGTCAATTCGCATTTGCTGCCCCAGGGCCTGGAATTCGCCAAGCTCTCACCACCCGCTAATTTTGCCCCATGCGATCCTGTTAGCCTACTTCCAGGGCATAGGCTATCGCCTCTTCGATAGGCATTGCCGCCCCTCTAGACCAGAGTGTTTGCCATGTCGCCGGCGCCAGCTTGCTCTTACTGGCCGCCACGTACTGCTCATATTCCATTTGGTCGGCAGGTTCCAAGCTGCTACCTGTGCTATTTAGAATAGCTTCGGCCGATCCAAACAACTGCCCTGCCCTCTGCGCCAACCCTTGAGACCCTGCCACCCCGGCGAGCCCATATAAGCAGTTCGCGATCCCTCGGGGCTCCCCAACCTGCTGAAACAGCCCGAGGCTTTCAGCGAAGAGCCTGGTGGCCTGTTTGTAATCTCTTTCGTGGTGCGCTACATGCCCCAGGTTGAGGAACTGCCAGGCCATATGTATCTTTTCGCCCGCCTCCCTTGCGTGGGCCAGACTCTCCTCGTAGTGCGAGCGCGCCATTGCGTAATCCCCTTCACATCGAGCCAGCGCGCCCATCTCACCGAGTGCGTGGCTAATTCCACTCTTGATTCCGATGTCTCGTCGTAATGCAAGTGTCTGCTCGAGGAGCGAGTGCGCCGATGCGTAATCGCCCAGAGCCACTGCTGCGCGTGCTAACTGGGTGAGCGCGGATGCCATGCCGCGCTTGTCCTCTACGCGCTTGTATATTTCCAGGCGCTCTTTATCCAGCGGCTGCATAAAAGAGTAATCACCCTGGTGATAAGCAGTCACCGATGCGACACCCAGCACCTCTGCACGCAAAAGTGTAAGCTCAGATGCCCCTGGGCCGGAGAGTGCTGCAGCCAATCGCTGCCTTGCCTCAGTGAAGTTACCTCGGAACTCCCAGAAAAGCCCCAGGGAAGCAGCTAAGCGCAGACTGATCTCTGCGCTGCTCGCTTGTTGGCGGCTCCACTCGAGCGCGGCATGCAAGTTATCGTGATCGCGCTCCAGCCGATCGAGCCACAGCGACTGTTCCGCGCCAGAGAACTGCTTGTGCGCGGCCTCCGATAGCGAAAGGTAGTGCTCCGCATGGCGACGCCGTACCACTTCTGCCTCGCCACTCTCCTCAAGTCTCTCCAATGCATATTGAAGAATCATCTCCAGCATGATGTAGCGCGACTCGCCCAGCGCTTCCTCACGCTTCAGCAGGCTCTTCTCCATCAGAGACGACAGCCCATCCAGCACATCGAAAGGGAGGTCGCCCATCGAGTTGCAGACTGCTTCCGCTGCTGAAAGGGTGCAGCCACCAACGAACACGCTCAGTCTGGCGAAAAGGGTCTGCTCTCCATGGCTTAAGAGGCTGTAACTCCAGTCAATTGCTCCCCGCAGGGTCTGGTGCCTCGGCGGTAGATCTCGCGCCCCACCCGTGAGGAGCCTGAGGGAGCTCTCACGTCCTCCGTCCTGAAGGCGCGCCTGTATCTCTTGCGGGGTAAGCAGTTTGATACGAGCGGCTGCCAGTTCAATCGCCAGCGGAAGTCCTTCAGTGCGCCTGCACAGTTCCGCCACGACCTGCGCATTCGACTCGGTGAGCCGGAAGACTGGATCCACTGCCTGTGCGCGCTCGACGAACAGCGAGACCGAGGGGTACTCGGCGAGCACGGTAGTGTCCATCGACATTGCTGACCTGACAGCCGCTTTGTTTGAGGCGATGGGAGGCACGGGGAGGGGAGACACGGGGAAGAGTCTCTCGCCACGCACGTTGAGGGCGCTTCGGCTCGTCACCAGGATCTGCAGGTGCACCGACGCGCACAGCCACTCGACGACCTCCGAGCTAGCGGGCAGAAGTTGCTCGAAGTTGTCCAGCACTAGCAAGAGCCTTTTGTCGCGCAAGAAGTCCAGAAGGCGCGCCGAATGTGCCCCTCTCGTGGTCGTGTTGTCGGTTAATTCCAGGGCGCGCGCCACTGTGATCGCCAACAAGCCGGGGTCGCGGAGGGGTGCCAAAGGCACGAAGCAGATACCGTCGGGGAACGCGGGAGTGAGGGCCCGCGCGATGGCAGTGGCGAGCCGCGTCTTGCCCACGCCCGGAGGGCCGGTGAGAGTAAGTAGTCGAACATTCGGCGACGCACTCTGAGTCCACCGGGACAGGGCCTGTCCCTGCTCGGAACGCAAAAGACAGGTGGCGGTATCCAGCTCAGCTTCCCTGCCGAACAGGGGCGTGAGGGGCTGGGGCAGGGTGGACAGGTAAGGTGTCCACGCCGCGGGATCTGAGCGCGGCACCAGGGTCAGGGGGATAGGCATAGGTGCAGCCGGAGGCAAGGCGGCGTTAGCGGCGAGGGGTGAGGGGTGAGGGGTGAGTCCGCGTCCCTCGTCCCTGGTGGCGGCGCTCAGGACTGCGGTGCGCTCAAGCGCGAGAGCAGAGGCCCCGCCGTCGCGGGCAAAACGGACGAAATCCCAATGTGA
>DASTEB010000116.1:0-7698 GCA_035710025.1 Chloroflexia bacterium | reverse complement strand
TCTGTGCAAGTTTTCCACGGTAGTGCGTCATGCGTCATGCGTTAAGCGTCATGCGTCAAGTGTCAGGGAGGTTATCAAGCTGGGTAGTGCGGAAAATGCAGGGGTGGCACCCTGACGTATGACGCATGACGCCTACCGGCTGAACTGCCTCAACACCCGCTCGAACTTGCGCGAGCTTAGCTTCGCGCTCTGCGTGATGCGCTTGCGGGTGGAGAGCACGCGCGGCCAGGTGAAGAGGCCCGCCGCGATGCCTCGGAGGCGGGCGCGGGACGAGGGGTGGCGCACGCCCCGGAGGGCCTGGAGAGCGATGCGCGCCTGGGCGAGGGCCATGCGCGGGAGGTTCCGCAGGATGACACGGCCGGGGAGCGCCTTAGCGATCAGGTAGATGAAGTTGCGGCCCACGTAGTACGAGGCGAGCGTGCCGCCGCCCGTCGCGCTCAGGCGGTGGCGCACTTTCGCGGTTGGCACATATATAGTGCGGTGGCCGCGCAGGCGCGCACGCAGGTTCAGGTCGACGTCCTCGCAGTACATCCATAGCTGTGGGTCGAGCAACATGCCGGGGGGATCGGTGCCGCCCGCCCCGGCCACGTCGGCCAGCATGTAGCGGCGGTAGGCGGCGGCGGCGGCACACGGGCCGAACACCTCTTCCTCGCGGTCGTACTGCCCGCGGTCGGCCTGCCACACGCCCCGGCTGTTGGGCACGCCGTCCAGCCCGTAGTAGTCACCCGTCGAGTGGAAGTGGTCGGGCCTGTCGTACAGCACCAGCTTGCTGGCCGCCATGCTCGCCCAGGGGTGACGGTCCAGGCCGCCCAGCAATTCCTCCAGCCAGCGCGGCTCGGGCACGGCGTCGTTGTTCAGCAGCACGATCACCTCGCCCTTCGCCTCGACAAGCCCGGCGTTTACCGCCGCGACGAACCCGTGGCCGCGCGCCCCGGGGAGTTGCACTAGCTTTTTCACCTCGGGGTAGCCGAGCAGCAGGTCGTAGGTGCCGTCGGTCGAGGCGTCGTCCACGATAATGAGTTCGAAGTCGCGGGTGGTCTGGTTCCAGAGCGCTTCAAGGCACTCGGGCAGGAGGTGTGCGCCGTTGCGCGTCGGCACTATCACCGACGCTCTCACCGGGGACTCGCTATCTGGCTTCGCGGGTTGTAGGGACACTTCTACGATCAGCCCGGCGTGCCCACGTTCGCCACGCTCGCGAGGTAGTCGGCCAGCGCGTCCTGCCAGGGGCGCAGCACGATGCCCGCCTGCGCGCCGACGGTGTTCTTCAGCGTGGAGTAGTGGGCGGTGGGGGCCGGGCGCTGGTAGTCGGCCAGCGCGCCGGGGGTCATGGGGATGTGTTCTCGCCCGGTCAGGCGCATGATCTCGCGGGCGTAGTCGTAGCGCGAGCATTCGCCCTCGTTCACGGTGTGATACCACCCGTACAGCCCGGTATCCGCCAGCTTGAGCAGCGCGTCCGCGAGGTCCTCTGCGTAGGTGGGCGTGGCTACCTCGTCGGCCACCACGCTGAGCGCGCCCCGGGCGTCGGCCGCGCGCACGATCTTGTGCACGAAGCTGTCGCCCTCGCGCCCGTACAGCCACGACACCCGGGCGATGTAGAACCGCCTCATCAGGTGCTCGACGTATAGCTCGCCCGCGTACTTCGACGTGGCGTACACCCCCCGCGGCGAGCGCATGTCCCACTCGCGGTACGGCTCGGTGCGACCCTCGTCGAAGAACACCATGTTCGTGCTGACGTACACCAACTGCGCGCCCGCACCCTCGCAGGCCAGGGCGATATTTCGCGTGCCGAGCGCGTTCACGGCGAAGGCGGCGTCGGGGTCGCTCTCCGCGCCGTCCACGTTGGTGTAGGCAGCGGGGTGGATCATCGTGTCGGGGGCGAAATCGGAGAGGGCGCGGCGTACTGCCACGGCGTCTGTGATGTCGTAGTCGGGGCGATTGAGGTGGAGCAGCTCGTGCCCGGCCACCTCGGCGTGCCGCACAAGCGCGCGGCCGAGCGTGCCCCTTGTGCCTGTGATTGCCAGTCTCATCGCATCAGATCACGCGCCCGGCCAGAAGGCGAGGGCGAACGCCAGCCCGGCGATAGGGAGCGCGGCTGCCCAGGCAAGCCCGGCGGCGTCGGCTTCGCGGCGGGCGGGCATCCAGCGCTCGGCCACCAGCCGGATCGCGACGTAGGCGAACAATGTGCCGAGCACCGACACGGCCACCGCCCACGCGACCTCGCCCGGCACGGGCAGCACGAGCACCGTCCACAGCACGGCAACAGCGGCGGTCTGCAGATAGCGGCTCACGTAAGCGCCCGCGCCCCACTGCTCAGCGTTCGTGCCGCGGCCCCACGTGGTCCACCACGGCAAGGCCAGCAGCAGGCCCAAGCCCGCCAGCACGCGCACGAACGTCTGCTGGGGCGTCTCGGGCGCGAGCAGTAACCCCGGCACCGAGAGAGTGCCCGAGCCTGACACCTCGACCAGCGCGGCCACGATCACGAGCGCGGGCAGCAGGCCAACCAGGAGGCGGCCTACGTCCTGGGCGCCCCGCAGCGCGGCAAGGCCGCCCTCGCGCAGTTGGAGCGCGGCCCATGCAAGGGGCTGCACTGCCAGCAGCAGGAGCACCGCCACGAGGTCGCCGCCGGGGGGTAGCACGTTGCCGATGGGCGTGCCCCGCAGCGGCAGCAGGCACATGGCCAGCACGGGGGCGATCGCTCCGACCAGCGCGAGCGCGCTCTCGCCGGGGTGCGCCGGGGCCATGGGCGGATCGTCGGGGCGCTGCCAGCGCACCGCCTCGCGCCTGCCGATCAGCCGCAGGTACGCATAGAGCGGCTCGAGCAGGCTGTAAAGGCGGGCCTGCGACCTGTGGGGCCGGGGCGACAGCGCGGGCCGCACGATGGATACGGCCCACTCGCCCAGCAGTACGAGGAGCAGGGCGAACACCAACCCCGGATAGAACAGCACGGTGAGCAGCCATGCCACCGTGGTTTGCACAAAGTCCGGCTGCAAAATCCCGGTTCTCCTTCCACCCAGTTAACACGGGCAGTGTATCACACCCCCGAGCGCCGGGGCAAGCGACCAACTGTATTGAACCGCAGAGACGCAGAGAGCACAGAGATGACGCAGAGATTCTACCGGGTATTGTTCCAGAGTTAGCCTGAGCACCAAACCTCAACAACAATCTCTGCGTTACCTCTGCGCTCTCTGCGTCTCTGCGGTTCAAATTGGTCCTTGCATTGGACATCCACATGGGGCATAATTGGGCAGTTACGGCCCCCATGCGCTCTCAACCACGAAAGGCCCGGTCCCGGCGATGCGTTACCTGGGGAACAAGGATAGCCTGCTCACCTTTATAGACCAGGTGCTTGAGATGCATGGCGCCGTCAGCACGCCTGCCCGGCCCCTGTGCGTGTGCGACCCTTTCACGGGCACCACATCGGTCGCCCGCCACCTCAAGCGGCAGGAGTGGCGCGCTATCACGGGCGACATCATGGCCTACTCCTACGCGTTCCAGCACGCCTACATCGCGCTGAACGAGGCGCCCACCTTCTCGGGCGTGGTCAACGCGGGCGTGCTCGACCCCGGCCTCAACCTCGCCATGCCGATCCAGCGCGTGTTCGCCCACCTGAACAACCTGCGCGGGGTCGAGGGCTTCTGCTACTGGAACTACTCGCCCGACGGGCCAGAGGGGCGGCGCTACTTCACCGCGGCCAACGCCCTTCGCATCGACGCCATCCGGCGAGAGATCAACCAGTGGTGGGATATGGGCTGGCTCAACGAGTCGGAGCGCTACCTCTTGGTCGCCGCGCTGATCGAGGCGGTGTCGCGGGTGGCGAATGTCGCGGGCACCTACGCCGCCTACCTCAAGGGCTGGGACCCGCGGGCGCATAAGCCGCTGGTCATGAACGTGCCGCAGATCGTGCACAGCCAGCAGGAGCACAGCGTCCACCTGGCCGACGCGAACGAGTTGGTGCCGCAGCAGGAGTGCGATCTGCTGTACCTCGACCCACCGTACAACTCGCGCCAGTACTCCACCAACTACCACCTGCTCGAAACGCTGGCCCTGGGCGACGAGCCGGAGGTCCGGGGAGTAGCGGGGTTGCGCACGGACAACGGCAAGCGCTCGGTGTACTGCCGCGCCAGCAAGGCGGAAGAAAGCCTGTCGAAGCTGGTGAACGAGGCCAAAGCCGACTGGATCCTGGTCAGCTACAACACCGAGGGGCTGATACCGCACGAGCGCATCGTGGAAATACTGTCGCAGCGGGGCAACGTCGAAGTGTACGCCTGCGAGTACCCGCGCTACCGCTCGGACTCGGACGGCGACAACCGCCGGTACAAATCGAACGGCACGCTGCACGAAATGCTCTACTGGGTCAACGCCCGGTAGCGCGGCCACCCCCGACATCTCGCCCACCCTACCCCACAACCACAGGTACTCGCCCATGACTCAGCCTAAGCGACTCCCCCGCACTTCCGCCCGCCCGTCCCCCTATACTACGGGCGAGAGAGGCGCGCCCGACCCACGCAACCGCCTGAACGACCTCACGGGGCGCGAGTGGGTGCATTTTCTCTCGTCGGTCGAGGCCACGGCCTACCCTACCACCGGGCCTCAGTCGTTCGGCCACAACCTGCGCCGCGTCCACCCATCGCCCAAGCCGCCCCAACTAATGGGCCGCATCGTGGAGTTCTTCACACGCCGCGGCGAGTGGGTGCTTGACCCGTTCATGGGCGTGGGCGGCACGCTGCTCGGCTGCTCGCTCGCCGGGCGCAACGCCGTGGGCGTGGACCTCTCGCCGGAGTACATAGCGACCTACCGCAAGGTGGCCGCGCAGGAAGGGCTTTCCCAGCAGACCGCGCTCGTGTCCGACTCGCGCGCTCTGCTCGACCTGCCGGAGGTGGCGGGCCGCCGGTTTGACCTCGTGCTGACCGACCCGCCCTACAGCGACATGATGCGCCGCCCCCAGAGCGGGGAGAAGAGGAAGCGCACCGGCGACGACTCGGCCACCCCCTTCACAGCCAGCCCGGACGACCTGGGCAACCTGCCCTACGACGCATTCCTCGGCGAGCTAACGGCCATCCTGTCGGGCGCCCTGTGGGTGCTCAAGCCATCGGGCTACATGGTGGTATTCGCCAAAGACCTCCAACCCACCGCCGAGCACCATTTCATGCTGCACGCCGACCTGGTCGTGCGCCTCTCCGCGCTGGATGGGCTGGCGTACCGGGGCTGCAAGATCTGGTACGACCAGACGCCGCGCCTCTACCCCTTCGGCTACCCCTACCGCTTCGTGGCGAATCAGTTGCACCAGTACATACTCATCTTCCAGAAGAGTGAGTAGGCAGAAGGCAGTGGGCGTGACGGGTGACGGGTGATGCGTCGCGGGCAGCCACTTAGCCCGCGAAGCGGGTGGCAGAGCCTAGCCCCGGGCTTGCGCCCGGGGAAGGCCCATTCTCTTTTTACCCCTAGCCCGCGAAGCGGGCGGCATACGGCGAACCGGGCGCAAGCTCGGGAGCATCCGTCTCGCCTTGCCGTATCGATCCAAGGTGGGCATGAACGCCGGGCGAACCTCTGTCGCCCCTTCAGGGCTAAGCATATGGAGGCGACGCTTTCCCCGGGCTTGCGCCCGGGGCTAAGTTCTGCCGCCCCTTCGGGGCTATCGCACCCCGGCAACCATGCCGACCGCCAAGAACGATGCGCCCCAGCCCCCGTGACGCATGACGCTGGGCGTTTGGCTCATTCCGCACTACCTGCAACCACTAAGCTCACGCATCACGCATCACGCAGCCCACTCGGCGATTCGCGGCACGGCTCGTGCCGTTAATACCGTGCGCCCTGTTACGCGGCAGTCCACACCCATGGAAGCGTAATATGCCCAAGACCGGCTCTCGCGACGACGTGAACGACGACAACCTGTACCGCTTGCTGGTCGAGCAGGCCTCAGACGGCATCGTAATCTACGACCAGCAGGGAGTAATACTCGAGGTCAACCCACGGGCCTGCGAGATGTCCGGCTACGCCCGCGATGAGATGGTCGACCGCCCCGTGACCGACTTCATCGCCCCTGAGGACCTGGAGAAGACACCCCTGCGTACCGGCGCCCTGCGCGACGGCCAGCCCGTGCTGGGCGAACGGATTGTTGTGCGGCGCGACGGCGTGCGCGTGCCGGTCGAGCTGAGCGCGCGCATGCTGTCGGACGGGCACATCCACGTGATCGTGCGCGACATCACCGAGCGCAAGCGCCACGAAAGCGAGATGCTCCGCTCGCGCGACTTCTACCTCACACTGCTGGAGGACTTCCCGGCGCTGGTCTGGCGGGCGGGCACCGACGGCAAGTGCAACTACTTCAACCGCACCTGGCTCAACTTCAGGGGGCGAACGCTCGAACAGGAGCGCGGCGACGGCTGGGTCGAGGGCATCCACCCCAACGACCGTGAAGAATGCTTACAGGCCTACCAGGAAGCCTTCGGCGAGCGGCGCCCATTCACCATAGAGTACCGCCTGCTTAGGCACGACGGAGAGTACCGCTGGGTCACCGACCACGGCTCGCCCTTCAACGACATGGACGGCGAGTTCGCCGGGTACCTGGGCGTGTGCTACGACATCACCGAGCAGAAGCTGGCCGACGAGAGAGTGCGCTACCTGAACACCCGGCTCGAGGAGCGCGTGGCAGAGCGCACCGCTCGCCTTCGCGAGGCCAACCGCGCCCTGCGCGCCGAGGTGGCCGAGCGCCGCACGGCCGAGGAGCGCTACCGCACGCTGGCCCACTCTATAACTTCGGTCGTATGGACCACCGATCCGGAGGGCGCATTCGTCACCCCGCAGGACGAGTGGGAGCGGTACACCGGGCAGCCGTGGGAGGAGCACAGGGGCTGGGGCTGGCTCGAGATGGTCCACCCCGACGACCGGGCGATGTTGACGGCCGTCTGGCGGACCGCCGTGGCCGAGCGCTCTGTGTACCTTGTCGAGGCACGCCTGTGGAACGAACAGCGCGGCGAGTACCGCTACTTCGTGGCCCGCGCCGCACCGGTGCTGAACCGCGAAGGCTCCATCCGCGAATGGATCGGCACCATCAGCGACGTACACGAGCGCAGGCTGGTTCAGCAGGAGCGCGACAAGCTGCTGCACAGCGAGCAGGAGGCCCGCATCGACGCCGAGGCCGCGGTGCGCACCCGCGACGAGCTGCTGGCCATCGTGTCGCACGACCTGAAGAACCCGCTCGCGGCCATCAAGGGCAACTCGCAACTGCTGTGGCGGCGGCTGGCGCGCATGAGCGTGGACGACAGCGAGAGGCTCACCATACTGCTCAAGCGCATCGACGAAGCGGCGAGCAGGATGAACCTGCTCATCAGCGACCTCATGGACTTCGGCCGCCTGCAGGCCGGGCAATCACTCACCCTGCAGCGGCGTCCTGTTGACCTTGTGAAGCTGGCGAAGAACGTGGCGGCCGAGTTGCAGAACACCACCTCACACCACATCAGGATCGAGCCTGACGTCGAGTCGCTGGTGGGGATGTGGGACGGCCCGCGCATCGAGCAGGTGCTGTCCAACCTGTTGTCCAACGCGGTCAAGTACAGCCCGGACGGCGGGCCTGTGATCGTGCGTGTGTACGACGCCGGAGACGGCCGGGCCGCCATGGCGATAACCGACCACGGCCTGGGCATCCCGCCGCAGGACCTGCCCTACATCTTCGAGTGGTTCCGCCGGGCCCATGACACGTCG
>DASTEB010000115.1:0-12844 GCA_035710025.1 Chloroflexia bacterium | reverse complement strand
CCGGCGATCTGGCCGGAGTCGCCGCCGAGGTCGTCCACCACGAAGAGGTTCCAGTTGCCGTTGGCAGGCGTGCCGTCGAACACCGACAGCGACGAGCCGTAGGGCGGGGCGGGTGCGGGGGACGGGAAGGTGTCGGCGGTGCCGTAGTTGGTCGGCTGGTAAGAGCCGGAGACGATCTGGGCCGAGTCGGGCAGGGTGCCCGGGGCCTCGTCGTCAAAGGTCAGGTCTACGGCGTTGATATCGAGCGAGCCACCGGCATCGGACATGAGTATCACGCTCTGCCCACCGGGGCCGACCAGCAGGATATCCACGTCGTCAGGGTAGGTGTGCGACATGTCGTTCAGCACGACGTCAACGTCCGACACCGTGCCGCCTCCGGTATGGCTAACCACCGCCGGATAAGGCACGCCAGGTCCGCTGCTTGGGATGGTGATGGGCGCCGGGTTACAGCCCACCGGTACGGGCACCGTGTTAGTCGCCGTGGGTGTGTTGGTGCGGGTCGGGGTAGGGGTGTTGGTCGGCGGGGTGCCTGTCACAGTGGGGGTGGCCGTGCCGATCGAGCCTGTGCAGCCGGGGAACTTAAACGCGCCCGCAAAGCCGCGCCAGCCGGTTGCGCTGGTAGTCGGGATGTACTGGTTGGTGTACCAGAAGGTGCAGTCGTCGGTTGGGTCGACCATCATCGAGGTGTAGTCGCCCCAGCGGGCTGCGGTGCCGGTCTGCGATCCGGTGCCGACTTTGATGACCTCCTCACCCTGGGGCATGGTGCCCGGCGGGTCGGAGGCAAGGCGGCCGGTATACCGTATGCCCGGGTAGACGTCTACCCCGTTGGACACGCTGTAGCCGAGCGCCATGTTGCCGCTGCCGTCCATCGCGATGCTGCCCATCCAACGATGGATGATGGTGTCAGGTGAATAGGTGCCCTGCTGGAAGATTGTCGGCGTGCCGGCCAGGCTGCGCAGCTCGTACCAGCGCATGCCCGCGATGCCCGGCTGGGCCTCGACCGACTGCGACGTCACGATCGACTCGTGGGTGCCGAAGTTGCGGTAGGCAGCGCGCCAGGTCGGACGCTGGCGGTACGACAGGATATCCAGCCTGACCGAGGTGCCGGGCTGCGGGATGCACTGGCGGCCCGAGCACGGGAAGGCCGAGTCGAACGGATCGGTAAGCAGGGAGGTGGGGCCGGTGAAGGTCGAGTTTGCGGTGTTGGCCCAGTCTACGTGGAACTCGTAGATGTTGATGGCGTCGTTAGGAGCGCCGTACGCACCGTTATCGTCCTGCGTGCCGATGAAGTAGTTGGGGCTGCCTGCGGGCGGCAGGTCCTCGCCGTCCAGGTCGGAGGGCAGGAGGCCGTTGCCGTACTGGTAGCCGGGGCCTACACCGAAGCGCACCACGCGAGCGGCGGGGTTGCCGATGAGCATCTGATCGCGCTCGAGAGCGTAGTTGCCGAGGGTGGTGTCGCCCTCGCGGGTGTTGAGGTAATAGGCATCAGGCCAAACGCCGTACTTAGGATAGTCGGGGAAGGCCGGGGCCGAGAAGGCGTAGCGATAGTAGGTGCTCGTCGGATCGGCAGTCTGGGATATCGCCACGCAGTTGAAGTAAGGCGGGCTGCTGTCGGAGAACTGAGAGAGCAGCCAGCGGTCGGCCAGCTGGTCGTGCAGGACGATGGGGTCGCCCGCGTTCTCGAATTCGCAGGGGCCGCCGAAACCCTGCCACAGGGTGTTGGTGTTGGCGACCGGGGTCAGAGGGTTGCCGCTCTTGTCGAAGATGCGGAAGCCCAGGTTGACCATCTGCACGTAGTGGTTCGGTCCAACGTCGCCGTTCGGGTCCGGCGGGTAGACGCCCCACTGATTGGCTATGCCCTCGAACGTCACAAGTGGCGTCGGGATCGCCATCGCGCCGAGGAACTTCTGGACGGCTCCACCGCCGGTGAAACCGTTGTCAGCCGGAACCTTGCCGCCGTAGGGGTCGGACATTTCAATGGTGCCGTCCGACCTTGTGGGGGCTGGATTCTGGCGCATAAGCTCGCCGAGGGGCGGAGAGACGTCGAAGCGCACGGCAGTCGACACCTCGGGGGCGGCCAGGGACTTCGCTGCTTCTTTCTCCCCGCTCGCCGGGTTGTCCGAGCTCCGATCGGACGAGCTGGCTTGCGAGGTCTGGCCCCCGCCAAATAAGACACCTGCTACTGTCAATGCCATTACCAACAGCATCAGGTAAACGGAAATGTGGCGTCTAGCCAATTCTGTCTCCTTCCTCTACACTAAAATAGGCTCCAGCCATGCCAACTAGCCCCGATGCTAACGCATGGGGCATTCGCAGAAGGGTTGGGCGTGGTGCTGGAACCAACCGCACATTGGAACCTTATGATAAGGCATTGAGGTACCCCTGTCAATGCCAAAAAGGTAAACTCGGGGGCAAATCGGTTAGACCAAAATCGAAGCTCTTTGGCCTCTCCACGAGGGCTGTAACGCCTAAAGAAACGCCCCGGCCGGACGCGGTGGGCACGAAGCGGCGGGTTGATTAGCATGGTGCTGGTAGACGAGATACGCCAGTATGCCAATGGGCCGAGAGGCTGGCTGTACTGGTGCCACATGGCGAGCGACGACCTCAGCCCGGATGGGCTTGAGGAGCTGCACCGTCTCGCCGAGGCCATCGGCCTGCGCCGCGAGTGGTTCCAGAACCACCCCCGCCACCCGCACTACGACCTGCCGCCCGACAAGCGCGTGCTCGCCATCGCCCACGGCGCCGTGCCCGTCACCAGCCGCGAGCTGGTGCGCCGCCTCAAGCAGTGGTCGCCCGAGTTTTGAGCGGCGTCAGCGGGAGGGAACGAACCTGTAGCCGACTCCCCACTCGGTCTGGATGTAGCGGGGGTGCTCGGCGTCGTCGCCCAGCTTGCGGCGCAGGCGGCGGATGAATACTTTGAGGTAGTGGTCCTCGCCCGCGTACTCGGGCCCCCAGACGTGCTCGATCAGGTAGCCGTGGGGCAGGACGGTGCCCGCGTGGCGGGCCAACTCTTCGAGAAGGCGGTACTCGGTCGAGGTGAGGGGCACCACCTGGCCCCGCATACATACCTGTCGGCGCTTCGAGTCGATGGTGATATCGTCGAATACCATGTCGGGCGTCGAGCCTGCCGGGCCGGCCGAGCCTGATGCGCCGGCCCTGTGCGCGCCGCTGCCGCTGTTACTGCCGCTGCCTCCCCCGTTCAAGTAGCCGTTGTGCTGCACGGTCGCGGCGAGGTGCGCCTCGGCGGGGTAAGCAGCGCGCCGAGCGAGGGCGCGCAATCGCGCCAGCAGCTCGAGATGGTCGAAGGGCTTGGTGAGATAGTCGTCGGCCCCGAGGTCGAGCGCGCGTATCTTGTCCACTGTGGAGTTGCGCGCCGTCAGGATGAGCACGGGCACCTGCGAGGCCATGCGAATGCTCTTGAGCACCTCGAAGCCGTCGGGGGCAGGGATATTCAGATCGACGATGACCAGGTCGGGCTGCTCCTCACCAAAGAGTGCTATCGCCTCTGTTCCTGAAATGGCCGTCGTGACAGTGCAGTCGGGCCAGTTGATGCGAACGCCGAACGCCACTATCTCGGCGACATCCGGCTCGTCTTCGACAATCAACAGCTTAAGCGTCACCTTTGCACTCCCTCGTCCTGGTTGGTTATTAGCTCCGTTGTAGCCGCCCGAGGACCGGTCAGTGCTGGTGCTCGGGCGAACGTGTGAGTGTGAAGGTTCGATTGGGCTGCCGGTTGATCGACACGGAAGCCTATCGCTGCCCTATGGTTGGTCGGTTGGCCTGGGCCGTGAAGCGACTGTAACTGCGGCACAATCCGTGCCACGGTCGGTCCGCGCCTGATGTAGCGAATCGCCGGCGAGAGCAGGCGTGCGGGTGCACCGGGGAAGGGACCGGGAATGGGCCAGATATAAGCGCAACCGGCGGTGAGCGTGAGCAAGATCACACAAATCCGTATTGAGGCTACCATATAATACGTTGTAAACCGTATACAAAACACTATATTGTGGTGTACAATGCAGGTCGTAGTTGCTGTCGCCGCTTCGAGCCGAGAGTAGCTGTCGCTCTTCTTGTTCCACCCAATCAGGTTCGCATTCCGAAAGCAGACGCGCCCGGGGCACCACCGAGGTATTAGGACTTATGCACATTCGCGGCCCATTTTGGCCGCCCGGTCGCGCCGCGGACGCGGATACGCTATAATTAGCTGCGTAGACACAGGCATGCACGTAGGCCGGAGCCGTGCGCGGCCCGGCATAAACCGGCGAGGACTGAATAGTACAAAACTCCCACGGGGAGATTACCCCATTTGGGGGGTCCGCAGCTATTGTTGCCAAAAACCGCAACGCCTATAATTAGTCTGAGCTAACCGGCCTGCGCGCAAACGCGCTTGTGCGCCAAATCTCGCCTCAGATTACACTGTTTAGGGCGACGGCAGTGTCTTAGTCATGGGGCTGCCGGGGGTTATACCACCTCGTGGCGGATCGTGGGCCGCTTCGCGAGGATAGGAACAAGGATTGGCTAAGGAGTATCTGGAGTCGCTTTATCGCCCGTCCACCGTGGGCCGTCAGGAACAGACCGGCCCGACGGCCATTGGCGATTCCTCTGAAGGGCGCACGAGCAGCACAGGACCGCTGCTCTACACCTCCGCGCCTGTCGCCTCCGTGGCCGCGACCCGCATGCAAGTAACCTCACAACCCCTGGCAGCCGGCGGCCACACCGACGCTAACCTCAAGTTCTCCCGGCGCGACAAGTTACGCCTGGTGATTGCGCTGGTTGTCACCGCGCTTTACCTGGCGCTGCTGGTGCTGATGCTGATGCTTGGCAGCAGCCCACCCGACCTGGGGTACACCGTGAGGAGAGATCCATCGAACCAGTTGGTGGTTACCCACGTGGTGCCTTACAGCTTGAGTTACGATCGGGGTCTGCGGCCCGGCGACGTGCTGATCAAGGAGAGCGGGGAGGGTTTGACTCTCACCTCCACTTTTGCTCGTGGCGGCGATCTGAGCCGAACCATCATGATATCCCCCGAAAGCGGCGCGGCACTCAGCGCTCTCCAGCGCTGGAGTTTCATTCTCCTGGCGCTGATCTTCATCGGCGTGGGAGCACCGGTATACGTGAAAGCTCGCCAGCGCACGGCAGCGGCCGCCTTCTACATCTTCTGTATAGCCAGCGCGGTGGCCCTCGCAGTCGGGCCGAGCGCGTATCTTGGCTACGCCTGGGGCCTGGCCCTCACATTCCTCAGCATCGTGGTGTGGGCAGGGTCGTTCGCTTTCTTCTTCTTCAAATTCCCGGTGAAAATCGGGAAGACTCGCCGCCGCCACGACATGCTCGTTGGCGCGGTGCTGGCGGGTGGCGCGCTGGTGTCGGGCGCGTACCTGTGGACATTTGTCTTCGATCCCTCTCTGTATGACGTGACTCGCAGCATGAACTACGTCTATCTGGTGGGTTGCATCGGAGCGGGCCTGTTCAGCCTTGCCCAGTCGCTGCTAACGGAGCACTCGCCGGAAGTACGCCAGCAGATGGCCATCTTGCTCGGCGGTACGGCGCTTGCCGTCGGGCCGAGCCTGCTGCTCGGTATACTGCCCACCCTGCTAGGGCTGCCCCACATCCCCATTGATGTGACGGTGCTGTCGTTGGGCTTCATGCCGATGTCGTTCGCCTACGCCATCGTGCAGCACCAACTGCTGGGCGTGCGCAACTTCGTGCGGCGCGGCCTGGTGTATGTGCTCATGGGTTTTGGCGTGCTAATTGCCCTGTCCATGTCGGTAGTCACCATAAGCAGTTTCATACCCAACAACTGGCAGAGCCAGGAGATAAGCCTGATCAGCTTCAGCCTGGTAGCATTTGTGGTGGCCCTGTCATACGGTTACGCTCAGCGCTGGGTCGAGCGGCTGGTAGACAAGTATATCTACCATGATGCCTACGATTATAAGGAAGCGCTGCTGCAGTTCAGCGCGCAGCTTGCCGCCGAGCAGAACCTGCACACGCTGGCCGACGAGCTTGTGCAGCGCACCTGCCGGATGATGAACCTGAGCTGCGGGGTGCTGCTGCTCGCCAATCAGCCACAGCGCGATGATGCTCCCATTACCTCAGGGCTGCTGTATCGCGACATGACTTCGGACATGTTCGACATGAACGCTCTGTGGTCGCGAGCCGCCGACCAGGTAGGCGCATTTCCCGCTTCGCTCATTTCCGACCCCCAGCTTTCCCTGCAGGATAGTGCACCGGCGGTTGCGGTCGCGGTCGCTCCCCCGCCCCCCATGGACGACGGGCCGAACGACGGCCTGCTACGTGTGGTGCCTTATGCGCGCTACGGCGACTGCTCGAAGTGGCTGGTGGACGGACTGCAATACGAGCTTTCGCAACTGGGCATCCGCCTGGACGATGCGAACGCACCCATGCAGATACTCTACTTCGGCAACGAGACCAACGGTGCGGATCTCACGACCACAACGCACCTGCGCGCCGAGATGCTCGGACTCGGCAGGGGCTGGGGGCACACTCCCGCACGCGGTTACGACATGCGCAACGGCACCGGCCCGCTCGAGTTGAACGGCAACGGCAATGGCAACGGTGCCGAGCACACCGACGGCAACGGCTACCGGACGGAAGAAAGCCCCCGGAGCTTCCTCGGCGTGCCGCTGTGGACGCGCAACCGCTTCGTCGGGGTACTCTGCCTGGGCGGCAAGCGCACCGGCGAGCGCTTCACCCGCGACGACCTGTCGCTGTTGAGCACGCTGGGCAGCCAGGCCGCATTGGCCATCTACAACGCCCAGCTTTACGAGGCCCGCGAGCAGGCGCTGCTCGATACGATCGCAGCGCTGGCCCACGCCATCGAGGCCAAGGACGGCTACACCATCCAGCACTGCGAGAAGATGACCGGCCGCGCCCTGGCCCTGGCCCAGGCGATGGATCTGAGCATCGAAGAGATCGAAAACATCCGCATGGGCGCCATCCTGCACGATATCGGCAAGATCGGCATCCCCGACGCCGTGCTCAACAAGCCGGGCCGCCTCACGCCGGAAGAGTACGAGCTGATGAAACAGCACGCCGCCATCGGAGCGCGAATCGTGCAGTCGGTGGGCGCGCTGCAGGGCGTGGTGCCGATCGTGCGCTACCACCAGGAGCGCTACGACGGCAGCGGCTACCCCGAAGGCTTGAAGGGCGAGACCATTCCCATCGGGGCGCGCATCATCGGCGTGGTGGACACCTACGGGGCCATGACCGAGGACCGTATCTACAGGCCCACGCCGGGGCACGACGCGGCCATAGCTGAGCTGAAGCGCCTGTCGGGCAGGCAATTCGACCCGGCGGTTGTCAAGGCGTTTATCGAGTTGCTGGACGAGCGCCCCGACCTGGCCGAAGTATCGACGACGGTGCACTGACCGCCTGTCCGCCGCCTCCGAGCGGCCGGTAACACTCCCCACCCTTGACCGCCTCCTACCGGCGGTTGTTGCTCAGAATCCTCGCCAGGAGTAGCCCAACCGGGCTACGGCGTTCTTCGTATGGGTGCTACAGTGCGTAGCATACGAAAATCGGCGTATCTAGTACTATTTTCCTATGACTTTTCCCCCAAAGTATTGATTTGTACTACTCCCTCTGCTATACTGACGGCGTATCGGGTAAGCGCTCCTAGCTCGGTGTTAGTACTTTTCGGCTAATACTTTTGAGAAGGGGTCCTTATCGATGCCGGAGGAGTGGAGCGCAACGGCAAGGGCTCTGTAGCGCGCCATCGTGCTTGCGATGATGGGCCGCCTGGGGCAGTGGACAGGCGCATCGGAAGCTATTGTACCAGGGGGAGCACCACAGAAATGAACCTTAATCTTCTCGAAAAGGTGGCACGGCAGACAGCGAAGAGTGGCATAAACGAGAGTAGTGATCTGCTCAACAAGGGCTTCATTACCCCGACCGAGCACAAGTCCCTCTCCTCGCTTTCGTGGCAGATCGCCGCGAACATTCGGGCAAACGGGGATGGGACGATCGTCTACCAGTCGAAGGTACGCCCTGACCTGGGGGGCTGGTTCTAAACATAATTTGAGGGCTAACCGCGGCCGGTAACGCCGCGGCGCCAACTCTATATAGGAAGCCATCTGGATGCCTCTTTCGCAGGCAGTCAGGTGGCTTTTCCCATTTTTCGGGGATGTCGCGGCGGTTTCTGCGCCTTGCGAGGGCCGCGAGACCTGGCGGGGGTTACACCTGTGGTACCGGTCGCCGCGTGGTACTTTGGTCACGGCACCGGCGTAGCACACATTTCCTAGCAGGGCCTAATCCTCTCAACAGCCAAAGTACTATGCCGCGGGGTTGCCCATCGCGCCCCCTGTTGCTATGCTTGCAGGGCCGTTACCGCGCCTTTCGCGGGCGCCGGTGCGGCCTCCACGGCAGCACTTTATAGAGCTGCCGCTACAACTCTTAGCCGTACGGCTACCTGGCCGGATGCTACGCACACGCCCTCCGTCCAGCGCCACAGCTCAACTCACACGATATGAAAGGATGGTGCTGATACATGAACCTCGATGCTCTGGAAAGGTTGGCGCGGCAGGCTCTTGCCCGCAAGCCCGCGATATCCCCCGTAAGCGCCGGTACCTTGCAGTATGCCCTGACCGCCGCGGAAGAGAGCGCCCTGCGCTCGCCGCGCTGGCAGACCACCGCCCGAGTGGGGCGCGAAGAAGATGGCAAGCCGCCCGTCGCGGCCGACGGCCCCGATATCGGCGGGTGGTTCTAGACTCACCTGACACTTCCCGGGCCGCTTGCAAGCGGCCCGGGTTTTCTTTATTCTACAGGCCATGGACCGCACAGACGGCGCGCCCGCCTCTACGGTGGGCGAGTTCGACATCCCCGGCGCATTGCGCGAGGTTGACGCCGCGCTCAAGGCGGCGCTGCTGCGCTACGCCGAACAGCTTCCGCCCGACCTGATCACGATGGGCAAGATGGCGCTGCACGCCCGGGGCAAGGTCATGGCCTGGAGTCGCGCGCAGGAGACCGGGGCCGAGGCGTTGCTGCCGCGCTGGCCGCTGTTCGTGCTATTCGGCTGCCGGGCGGCCCTACCTGCGGAGGAGAGAGGACGGTGGCGCGAAGCCATCCCGGCGGCCGTGGCGGTCGAGATAGCGATAGCGGCCGCCGACCTGATCGACGAGTGGTCTGACGGCGACGACAGCCCGGTGATCGAGCAATACGGGCCGGGGCAGGCGATCAACGTGGCTAACCTGATGCTGGTGATGGCTCAGCAGGTGCTCGTGTGGGAGGCACAGCGGCCGGGAGGCAATGCATACGCGGGCGGGGCGCTGGGCGCACTGCAGGACATGCTGGTCGAGGCGGCGGTGGGCCAGCACCTCGACATGGCCTACGAGCACATGCCCTACCGCGACGTCACCCCCGAGATGAGCGGGCAGATGACCGAAAAGAAGGCGGGCGCGTTGATCGGCGGGGCGTGCAGGATGGGCGCGCTCATGACGGGGGCGGACGAGGAGGTAACGGCGCTCGTGTGGCGGTTCGGGCGGCAGGTGGGCGGCATGGCCCAGCTTGCCAACGACATCCAGGACGTGCTGCCACACGGCACCGAGGTAGTCACGCCCGACGGCAGCGGCGCGCTGATCGCCCCGCCCAAGACCGACCTCGCCCGGCGCAAGCGAACTCTGCCTATCGTGTTCGCCCTGCGCGACGAAGCCGCCGAGCCGAACGCCGTGCAGCGCGCCTACGCGGGCGGCCCCGGCGCCGAGGGCATCGACGAGGACGCCATGCGCCGCGCCGTGATGGAGGCGGGCGGGGTCAACTTCGCGCACCTCGTGCTCGACGTGTACCGCAACAACGCCACCGAGGCGCTCGACGCGCTGGAGGCGGTGAGGCCGGGCGCGCGGGATGTGCTGTCGCCGCTGCTTGGCGGGTAGAGGTTGCTCGATAAGATAGGGGAAGGTGTAGTCCCAATTTCCGAGTTCGTCAGTACTCGGCTATCTACACGCAAGGCCCTACGAGCCCACAGCCCACACGCCGAAAATCTCTGGACGTTTCGTTGTAGCCTGCCTTCCCATCCCGGAGAATGCCTAACGTTGAGGACGGGCTCCACATGGCAGAGAAGAGCTGGACATTCGAACTGGTCGAGCGCATGCCCCCGGGCGAGGGTGGGTATAGCTCCTTCTCGCCTCGGCGCGTGACGCATACGGTCGACCTGCACCACAGTTACTGGACGACCAAGAGGACCATCCTCCTGGACGGCGTTGTGCTGCCGCCCGACCAGATCAGAAGCTACGGCATATTCGGGGTGCAAAGTGACGACCTGTTCATGGTGGACGGGCACGCCTGCGTGGTACACATCCGGACGAAAGGGATATCCTACACGTACGATTTCCTGGTCGACGGGGTATCGGTGCAGAGCGGGCAACCGGTGGAGGTCCCGCCCGAGGTGTTCCAGGCAGAGCCGGGCGGCAGGGACGTGATGCCCCGTTGGGCATGGCTGTTCATCTTACTCTCTGTGGTCGTGGGTTTCGGGTCGATCTTCGCCGGCATCGGGCTGGCTTACTTATTGACCGGGGAACCCCCCTCGCGAAATGCGCGTTTCGTCAACATCTTCGTTGCGCCGGTCATTATCCAGGCCGTTTACGCGGTCATAACCACGTCCAAGGAGCCCCGAACGGACACCGGAACCCGGATGCGCCGGTGCGCTGTGATCGTGGTCCGCACGGGGCTGATCGTGACGGGCGTTGTTGCCGCGGCATTCACCTTCATTCGATGACAACAGGCCCGGGATGGCATGCTACGGCCTCGTTTCGCTTACCTGCGCGGCGTACATGACCTCCGTACTCCGCACGGCGAAGCCCACCGATTCGTACAGGCGGTTGGCCCCTGTCAGGCTCTCCGAGTCGACCCCGAGCACGGCCGTGCGCAAACCGGCTTCCTTGAGCGAGCGCATCCCGTGGAGCAGCAGCGACTTGCCCAGCCCCTTGCCGCGCCAGCCGCGCACCGTGCCGAGCAATTCTATCCACCCCTCGCTCACGTCCCGGCGCTCGTTGTCGCCCTGGTTCACCTCCACGATGCAGAACCCGGCAAGCTCGCCCGGGCTGCCGTCTGCCTCGGCCACCCACGACAGGTCGGGCCGCGAGTTGGGCATATCCATGCGGTAGTTCCACATCTCGGCGGGGATGTCGTGGTATTCGAAGTGGTCTATGAAGGAGCGGCGGTAGGCATCGAGGGCAGCGGCGTTGTCCTCCGGGCGGCGGTAGGCGCGGATGGTGACGCCCTCTACCTGCCGCGGCTCCGGCAGAGGTTCGTCCAGCGAGCGCTCCATCGTCCAGCCGTAGCGCACCGCCCGCAGGCCCATATGCTCGCACACCGATTGCATGAGCGTGTCCTCGGTGCGGAACCCCGTGAGTACCTTGACGCTCTTGCGCGGCTCGACTCCCGGCTCGGCCTCGTGCTTACGGGCGATTTTGAGCAGCTCGTCGGCAAGCGCGTGCTCCAGGTCGTGGCCGCGCACTGCCGGGTGGATTACGATGCCGAACTGGTAGATGCGCTCGTCAGCGTTAGGGTCGTCAATCCACACTATGCGGGCCACGCCATACGGCACGCCCTGCTCGATGCCCTCCACGGCCGGACCTTCGGCAACGAGCACCTGCCGCGGTGGGTCGGACATCGGCTGGTTGTAGTTGGCCGTTAGCTGCTCTTCCGTGGTCGACCTGGTACCGAAACGGTCCACCTCCTCGGCGGCGATCAAGAGCCGCGTCAGCGCGGGGATGTCGCCCTCGCGGTAAAACCTGATGCTCCATTCGGGTGCGCCCGCCGCGCTTGCCGGATGGGCTGCTTTGTCTATTGTCTCCATCTATTTGCTCCTACTTCGATATTCGGGTGGGGCCGCCCGGCTAGAATGAGCGGCGGGTGTCTGCCGGTCGGCTCGCCGTTGCTGAAGTGATAGCCATCTTGCGATTCCCTCCCTCAGTGGCGCCTAAGCTCGCCGTCTGCTCTATCACCTGTGTGACGCGGGCGTTCTCTAAGCTCTAATCGCGCCCGGTTCTGCCGGGACGGAGGGGGCTGCCTCAGGCTCGGCCACGACCGGGGAAACGGCGCGCTGCCTGAAGACGAAGGCCGAGGCGATGCCCGCCAGCACCGCCAGCGCGCCGCCGACGATGAATACGTTGCGCACCCCTATACCCTCGGCGAGCACACCGGCCAGCGCCATCGACAGGAGCGACGCGGTCGACACGAGGGTGTTGAGCGCGGCCCCGGTGCGGCCCCTGGCGTTGTCGTCCACAGCGGTCTGCACAATCGTGGCGATCGAGGCGTTCAGCGGCGTGATGAACCAGCCGGCCAGGAACAGGATGCCGATAAGCATGTATATGTTCGAGGCCGCCGACATCAGCGCGATCAGCCCGCCCAGGGCCACCAGCGCTATGCTGATCACGTTCGCGGGTTTGACCTTCGCGGCAAGCACGGCGACCAACCCGCCCGCCGCCACCATGGACGACACCTGCGCGAACTCGACCACGCCGAACCAGGTTGCGGGCAGGCCCATGTCGTTGATGATGAGGGGCACCATGAGCACGTTCACCGCGCCCAGGCCCAGCATCGTGACGGCAGCTGCCACCAGCGTGCCCGACAGCAGCCGCGAGTGCACGATAAGGCCCACGCCCTCGCGGAGCTGCGCGGCAATTGCCCTGACCGCCGCGCTCATGCCCGACGCCTGCGCGGCCTGCGCCACAGGTCGGGCGACCTCGGCCGGTACGCGGATGCGGCTGATGAACAGCGCCGCCACAACGAAGGTCACTGCGTCGACCACGAAGGCGGGCCACACCACGCTCGTCGCGGCCACCAGCACGCCCGCCGCTGCCGTGCCGAGCACGTTGAAGATGATGCGGCTGCT
>DASTEB010000114.1:0-3333 GCA_035710025.1 Chloroflexia bacterium | reverse complement strand
GAACTTGCTCAGAGCAAGGCACAGCCGCGCACCGATCTCCACCTCCTCGTCGCCCGCCGCGAATGCCCAGACGAGCGCGGCGCGCAGGTTGGCATGCTCGGCCTCCAGCCGGTCGAGCCATTCGTTCTGCCTGCCGCCCGTAATCAGCGGCTCGGCTTCCTCGGCCAGACGGAGGAAGTAAAGGGCGTGGCGGCGAAGCGCAACTTCTTGCTCGCCGCCTTCGGCCAGCTTTTCGGCGGCGTACTCGCGGATCATCTCGAGCATGACGAAGCGCGTCTCTTCGCTCCGCGGGTCGAGCCTGACCAGGCTCTTGGCCCGCAGGGACGACACCCGCTCGACCATCTCGATGCCGGGGTCGTCGGCGTCGCAATCGCACACCTCCTGGGCGGCCCCGGCGGTGAACCCGTCGCGGAGGACCGAAAGCACGCGGAACAGGTGCTGTTCCGGCGGCTCCAGCAGGTCGTAGCTCGACCCGACGGCGTTTCGCATCGTGCGCTGACGGTGGGGCAGGTCGCGGGGGCCGTCGGTCAGCAGCGGCAAACGGCGGTCCAGCCTTGCGAGAAGCGCGGGCGGCGGGTAGACGGCGATGCGCGCGGCGGCAAGCTCGATTGCCAGCGGGAGGCCTTCTACCCGGTAGCATATCGCTGCCACGTCGGCGGCGTTCTCCTCGGTCAGCGCGAAAGACGGGTCGATCTCTCGGGCGCGCTGGACGAACAGGGCGACGGCGGGTGCGCTCAGGAGGGCGGCGGGCTGGATCTCGGGTGGCTGGGGCAGACCGAGCGGCGGCACGGGGAAGATCTGCTCGCCTCGCAGGTGGAGCGCCTCGCGGCTTGTGACGATGAACTTGCAGCCGGGCACCTGCGCCATGATATCGGCCACGAGCGGCCCGGCCGGCACGACCTGCTCGAAGTTGTCCAGCACCAGCAGCATCTCGGCATCGCTCAGCCGCTGAATGACCTGCTCTATGATCGGCGGGCCACCGGCCTCGGACAGGCCCAGGCAGCGCGCGATAGTGGCGGGCACCAGGTCGGGGTCGGTGATGGAGGCGAGGGCCACGAAGCGCACGCCGTCGCGGAACTCGCCCGCCGCCTCGCCCGCGACGTGCAGCGCGAGCCGGGTCTTGCCGGTGCCGGGCGGGCCGGTCAGGCTGATCAGCCGGTGAGTGCCCTCGCGCATCATCTCGCGCAGAGCTGCGACCTCGGCCTCGCGCCCGACGATGGGCGTGGGCGACACGGGAAGCGCGCCGGCCTGCGGTCTACGGGGTTGTGGTCGGGGAGCGGGCTGCGCCTGGATGGTGGCGGGAGGCGCTGTGCCGGTGCCTGCGCGCGCCCACCTGACGAAATCATCGCGCCCCGACTCGGGCACCCCCAGCCGCTCGGCCAGCAATTCGGCCACCTGCCGCGACGGGCGAAGCGTGCCCGCCTCGAACTTGCGGATGGACGACTCGGAACAGCCCGCGAGCGAGGCAAGGGCAGCCTGGGTAAGGTCCATTTCCCGGCGGCGTGCTCGCAGCCATTGACCTAGCTCGGTTGCTGCATCCATACGCTTCTCCCTGTCGGGACAGAAAGATGCCGGGGACTTTCCGGCATCGAGCACAATGGACGTGAAGTAAGTAGGAGTTCGGGGCCTGCCGGTGCGCGGGCGATACACCGGGCAAGTGCGACAATGCACCAGAGGAGTGTAGCATGTTCCGCCCGCAAATGCACACCGAATCCGGCATCGCGGGCGCAGCGCTTTCAAGTGTAAATACCCCGTGGAGTTACAACCGGTTCAAGTGGCTCGTGCGCTTCTTGAGAGCATGGCGGCTTTGTGGCATACTGGTTCAACCTGCGCGGCGAGTGCGTTGTGTGCGCTCGCCGGGGGCAACATGGGGGTTGCACGCTATGCGCGTCGGTGTCGGTCTGCCAACCACGGTGCCGGGTATCAGTGGGCGGGACGTGCTCGAATGGGCACGGCGTACCGAGGCAGGCCCCTTCTCCAGCGTGGCCGTGCTCGACCGGCTGGTGTACGACAGCTACGACCCATTCGCCGTGCTCTCCGCCGCGGCCGCGGTTACGCGCCGCGTCACTCTGACGACCGCAATCGTCGCGTCCCCTCTGCACAGCACCGCCCTGCTCGCCAAAGCCGCCGCCTCGCTCGATGCGCTGTCAGGCGGGCGGCTTGTGCTGGGGTTTGCAGTCGGCGCGCGCAAAGAGGACTACGACGCCGCGGGAGTGGACTACTCCACCCGCGGCAGGCGTATCTCCGAGCAACTTGCCGCCATGCGCGACATCTGGGAGCGCGCCGAGATCTGCCCCGCGCCCGCCCGGCCTGGCGGCCCACCCGTTTTGGTCGGCGGCCTCTCCGACGCGGCGTACGCACGCGTGGCGCGTTACGCGGACGGTTACGTACACGGCGGCGGTCCGCCGAGGGCGTTCGCCCGCGCGGCCGACAAGGCGCGCGCCGCCTGGATTGACGCCGGGAGGCCGGGCCGGCCCCAGCTGTGGGCGCAGGGCTACTTCGCCTTCGGGGAGGACGAGGCGCGGGCGGGCGCTGCCTACCTGCGGCACTACTACGCCTTCACCGGGCCGTTCGCCGAGCGCATCGCGGCCGGGCTGCTGACCACGCCCCAGGCGGTCGCCGGGTTCGTGCGCGGGTACGCCGAGGCGGGTTGCGACGAGTTACTCCTATTCCCCACGTCGGGCGACATATCGCAATTAGACCGGCTCGCGGAGGCGCTGCCCGCAGGCGTGAGAGTCGAGATCGCGGAGGCGCGGGAGTGAGCGCGGGACGGCCGAAGAGGATTACTGTCGTTGGCGGCGGCCCGGCGGGGCTGTACCTGGGGCTGCTGGTGCGCAAGTTCGACCCGGGGTGCTCGGTCACGGTGATCGAGCGCAACCCGCCCGACGTGACCTACGGCTGGGGCGTAGTCTTCTCGGACCGCACGCTGGCCTCATTTCAGCGCGCCGACTACAAGACCTATACCCAGATCACCGAGCAGTTCGTCATCTGGGACTCGATCGACGTGCGCTACCGGGGGCAGACCATCTCGTGCGCGGGCCACGTCATCGCGGCCATCGAGCGCAGGCGGCTGCTCAACATCCTGCAGGCCCGCTGCGCCGAGCTAGGAGTGGAAGTGCAGTTCGGCCGCGAGGTGAGCGACGTGGCCGATCTGCCGGAATGCGATCTGCTCGTGGCGGCCGACGGGGTAAACAGCGCGGTACGGCGCGCCTATGAAGGGGAGTTTGGGCCTTCGGTCGAGCCTGGGAAGGCGAAGTACATATGGCTCGGCGCGGACAAGGTGCTCGACGCGTTCAACTTCATCTTCCACGAGAACGAGCACGGCCTGTTCCA
>DASTEB010000113.1:0-3536 GCA_035710025.1 Chloroflexia bacterium | reverse complement strand
GCGAAGCGCCTCGATGGGGTCGAGCTTCGCGGCGCGGCGGGCAGGCTCTATCCCGAAGAACAGGCCCACCGCCATGGCGAACCCCACCGCGAGCAGCACCGAGTCGAGGCTCACCAGGGCGCGTGTCTGCCCGGACTCGTTTGCTACCACCGCGATCAGCACGCCGACCGCGAGGCCGATCAACCCCCCGGTTGTGCTGAGCAGCAGCGCTTCGATGAGGAACTGCATGAGGATGTCGCCCTCGCGCGCCCCAACCGCCTTGCGCAGGCCGATCTCGCGAGTGCGCTCGCGCACCGACACCAGCATGATGTTCATGATGCCGATGCCGCCCACCACCAGCGAAATCGCGGCGATGGCTCCCAGGTAGAGGGTCATGGTGCGGCTCGTCTCTGTGAGCGTCTCGATCAGGTCTTCCTGGTTGTCTACCCCGAAGTCGTCGGCCCCACCGTACGCGGGCAGATCGTGCCGCTCACGCAGCGTGGCCTCGATCTGCGCCTGGGCGCTCGCGATGCTGTCCTTGTCGCGGGCCTGCACCACGATGCTCGATACCGAGGCCTTGCCTCCGCGTCCCGCCACGCGCCCGCCGAACAGCTTGCGCTGGGCGTTCTCGAGCGGCACGAGCACGGCGTCGTCGTCGAAGCCGAACACGCTCGCGCCCTTGGAGGCGAGCACGCCGGTCACTCGGTACGTCTGCCCACGAATGCGTATGTTCTGGCCCGTGGGGTCGGCCCCCTCACCGAACAGCCGCTCCGCCGCCCGCGAGCCCAGCACGGCGACGTTTGAGGTCTCCTGCCCCTCGACGATGAAGTCGCCCGAGGCCATCTTGTTGTTGTGGATGGTCAGGTAGGCCGGGGTCACGCCCAGGATCATGGTGGTCAGGCTCTCGGAGCCTGCCGTAACCGAGGCGATGCCCATACTCTCCGGCGACACGAGCGATGCGGAGGGCACGTTGGCCGGGTCGGCAAGCGCCGCCGCGTCGTCCATGGTCAGGGTGGCGTCGCCGCCGCCCGCCGCTCCTTCGGCCCGCACCGTGAGCAGGTTGGCCCCGTTCGCGGTGATTCGCTCCTCGATCTGCTGCTGGGTGCCGCGGCCCACCGCGAGCAGGGCGACCACCGAGGCCACCCCGATGATCACGCCGAGCGCGGTCAGCACGGTGCGCAGCGGGTTTGCGAGCAGGGTCTGGGCGGCGATGCGCAGCGTTTCCGGCAGGCCGATGCCGCCCTGGACCTCGTCCTCAAGACCGGCCGCTTGCTGCCGCGCAGCGGGCAGGGCGTTATCAAGCGTTGCCATGATGAGCCTCCCCCCGGCGCGTGTCGGCGGCCACCAGCCCGTCGCGGATGGTGATCACCCGGCGGGCGTGGGCCGCCACGTCAGGCTCGTGCGTCACCAGGATGATGGTGATGCCCTGCCCGTTCAGCTCTTCGAACAGTTCCATAATCTCGGCGCTCGAATGCGAGTCGAGGTTGCCGGTCGGCTCGTCGGCCAGCACGATGGCCGGCCGGTTGACCAGCGCGCGGGCGATAGCCACGCGCTGCTGCTGCCCGCCCGAAAGCTCGCGGGGCCGGTGCTCCATGCGGTCGGAGAGGCCGACCAACTCGAGCACCTGCTCGGCCCGCTCGCGCCGCTCGTCGCCGGACAGGCCGCCCCTGTAGAGCAGGGGCAACTCGACGTTGTCCAGGGCGGTGCTGCGAGGGAGCAGGTTGAACTGCTGGAACACGAAGCCGATCTTGCGGTTGCGCACCTCAGCCATGCCGTCGCCGTCCAGCTCCTCCACCGGCAGGCCGTCGAGCACGTAGCGCCCGCCGGTCGGCGTATCCAGGCAGCCGAGCAGGTTCATCAGCGTGGACTTGCCGGACCCCGACGGGCCCATGACGGCGAGCAGCTCGCCTGGGTGGATGGTGAAGCTCACCCCTCGCAGCGCGTGTACCTCGATCTCGCCGAGAGTGTAGGTCCTTGCCAGGTCGTTTACTTCGATGATGGGGTTCACGGCAGCCTCCTTACGGCCCTGACTGCCGGATAATGGGTCCGCCGCCAGGCCCACCCACCTGTCGACCGCCGACGGGGCCTTCAAAGATGACCATATTGCCGCCAGGACCGCTCGTGCTGTTGCCGGTGCTGGTGGGCATATTCATTGCCACCATGTCGCCCTCGCGCAGGCACTGGCTCGACGTATCCAGGCAGCCGACGATCTCTGTCATCTGGCCGTTGGTAGCGCCGGTCTTCACAAGCACGTCGACGGGTGTCTTGTCCTCGCCGTACAGCACCTGCAGCGACTTGGCGGCGCCCACGGTCTGAAGAGCGCGGTTGGGCACCATGATGACCCCCTCCCTGCGCTCGACAAGGATGCTCGCGTTGGCGCTCATGCCGACTTTCACCGCGAGGTCGCCCGGGTCGAACTGTACCGACACCCTGTAGGTGACGACATCCTGGCCCGATGTGGCGACCGGGGATACCGAAGTGACCATGCCTGTGATAGTCTGGTCGGGTAGGGCGTCTATCGTGATCGCGGCCTCCTGCCCGACCTGTACCTGCTCGACGTCGCTCTCGCTCACCTCAAGCTCGAGGTGCATGCCCCTGGGGTCGAATATGGACACCGCGGTATCGCCCGCGGCCGCCTGGCCGTTGGCTTCCGCGCTCACCGACGATACCGTGCCGCTGAAGGGCGCAGTCAGCGTGGTCTTTTCGAGGTCGCGGCGGGCCTCGTCCAGGCTCTTCTGGGCCGACAGCACCTCTTCCTCGGCGGCAGCGACGTCCGCGGCCGAAGCGGGCTGCTGCACCTCCTGCAGGGCCGCCTGCTTCTGGGCCAGCGCGGCCTCGGCCTCGGCAACGTCGGCCCGGGAAGGCCCGGAGCGCAGGTCGTTCAGCTTGTTCTGCGCCTTGTCCACGGCGGTCTGGGCCTCGGCGACCTTGTCGGGGGTGGCGCCTGCCCGCAGCTCGTCGAGGGCAGACTGGGCCTTGGCAACGGCGGCCTCCGCCTCGGCAAGCTCGCCCTGTTCGGGACCTGTGTTGAGGCTGTCGAGCGCGGCCTGCGCCTTGGCGACCGCGCCCTCGGCGTCGGCCAATTCGCCCGCGTCAGGCCCGGCGCTCAGCTTGTCCAGGCTCGCCTGCGCTTTGCTGACCTCAGTCTGGACGGCAGCAAGCTCCTCGGGCGTGGGGCCGTCGAGCAGGTCGGCAAGCTGCTCGCGGGCGTCGTCCAGCTTGGCCTGGGCCTCGGCCACGGCGATTGTCTCTTTTTGCAGCACGTTGTCCAGGGCGAGCTTGGCGCGTGCCTGCTCGGCTTCGGCGTCTTGCATCGCCTTGAGCGCCTCATAATACTGGTCGACGCGCGGGTCGGGCCGCTCAACGGTGAGGTTGCCCTGCTCGTCCAGCACCTCGTACGCGATGGCCCCGTAGCTGCGCTGGGCCTCGCCAAGGTCGCGGTCGGCCTGTTGGCGGTCCAGTTCTGCCTGCTGCTTCTTGAGGAAGTAGTCAGCCTTGACGGTGTTCAGGTTGGCTTCGGCCTCGGACACCGCAAGATGTGCCTTGCTCTTCTCTGC
>DASTEB010000112.1:0-3871 GCA_035710025.1 Chloroflexia bacterium | reverse complement strand
CTCCATATTGGCTCATGCCCGTCATTCCTGCCGGCTGAACGTTACCACGGCCGCCGCAGTCAAGACCAGCCCCAGCACGCCCACCACGGCTACGTCCTCAGCGAGCGACATGGTGTGGCCGAGCACGGTCACGCCCAGCCCGGCGCCCGCCGGACCCGACCCCAGGAATATCTGCCGGATCGCGTCAACCCCGTAGGTTACCGGGTTGACCTTCGACAGCACCTCCATCCACACGGGCGCGCGGTCGACCGGGAAGAAGACCCCGGCCAGGAAGACCATGGGGAAGACCAGCACCTGGATCAGCAGCTGGAAACCCTGCTGCGAGCGCATGAACGATGCGATCAGGATGCCGAGGCCGGACAGGGCCAGCGATAGGAGCACGACCAGCGGCACCAGCTTGAGGGCTACCCCCAGGTCAATGCCCACGCCCACCACCGGGGCGATGACGAGCAGCATCAACGCCTGGAGCAGGCCTACGCCCGCTGCGCCTGCTGCCTTGCCCAGCACGATTCCGGTCCGCCCCACGGGCGCGACCAGTATCTCCTTCAGGAAGCCGACCTCGCGGTCCTCTACCACCGAGATACCCGCGGCCAGCGCGCTGGTCAGCACCGCCATGGCAATGATACCGGGGTACATGAACTCGACCAGGCTGATGCTGCCGGCCATCGCGCCCACAACGTTGCTGAACCCGGCGCCGAAGATCGCCAGGAACAGCAGCGGGAAGGTCAGGCTCGCCAGCACCCGCGCCTTGTCGCCTACGAACCGCAGCACTTCCCTGTACGCGACTACCCATGCGCCCCGGAAGTTCTCAGAAATGCTGCCGGTACTCCTCAAGCCGGTCATGGTAGTTGAATTAGTCGTTGCAGTCATGGTTGCCTCCTTTGCCATCGTCCGGCTGCTTGCCGGGTCTGCCTGGGGTCTTGCGCCGGGTGGTTGCCATTGCCCGCACCGTTTCCGTCTTTGTCGCCGGAGCCGGGCGCGTCGTCGCGGATCTCGTGCCCTGTCAAGTGCAGGAATACGTCGTCCAGGGTGGGGCGGCGCACGCTGATCGCCTGGAGCGGGTGGCCGAAGCTGCGCACGAAGTCGGGCAGGAATTCCTCGCCCTGGGGTACCTGGAAGCTCAGCACGCCGTTTTCGCCTTCGACGGTGGGGGAGATGTCGTAGCGCTCGCGCAGGTCTCGGGCGGTCTCGTGGGTCGTGCGCTCGCCCGAGGTGGTGATGGTGACCAGGTCGCCGCCCACGTCGCTCTTCAGCCCGTCGGGCGTGTCGAGGGCCACGATGCGGCCGTGATCGATTACGGCGATGCGGTCGCAGTGTTCGGCCTCGTCCATGTAGTGGGTGGTCAGGAAGATGGTAAGGCCCTCGCGCTCGCGGAGAGCGGTCAGGTAGTCCCAGATGCGCCGGCGCGTCTGCGGGTCGAGGCCCAGGGTAGGCTCGTCGAGGAAGAGCACGCGCGGGTGGTGCAGCAGCCCGCGAGCGATCTCGAGGCGGCGCTTCATCCCGCCCGAGAAGGTGCGCACGCTGTCCTTGCGCCGGTCCCACAGCTCGACCAGCGTCAGTAGGTCCCGCATACGGCGGTCGCGTATGTCGTCAGGCACGCCGTATGCGTAGGCGTGGAAGCGCAGGTTCTGCTCGGCACTGAGGGCTTCGTCCACAGTCGGCTGCTGGAAGACCAGGCCGATGGAGCGGCGTACCTCGCTGCGCTGCCTGGCCACGTCGAAACCGTTGACGGTGGCGGTGCCGCCGGTTAGCTTTAGCAGGGTACAAAGGATGTTGATGGTAGTGGTCTTGCCCGCGCCGTTTGGCCCCAGGAAGCCGAAGATCTCGCCCTCGGCCACCTCGAAGCTCACGCCCTTGACCGCTTCGACCTGACCGAAGCGGCGGGTGAGGTCGCGCACCTGGATAATGGGGCGCGGCGCTCCGTTCGTGCGCCGAGGAATCTGGGTTGTCACTGTTGAGTTCGCTGTCGTCATGGTGTATCCTCCTTCTAACCTCGATAGGCCGGTATTCGGCCTTGAGCGTGGGGTGCTTGCCCGCCTTGCGCGGCATACGCTACAGGTTAGGAATGTAGTATAATATATATGACATACATTGTGAAGTCACTTCACTACATTGAGGTGCTGCGTTGGCGACCGAAGCCAAAATGAAGAAGGGGGCGCGTGAGGCGAGCCCCGCGAATGCGGGAGAAACCGGCGTGCCCGAGGCCCTGGAGAAGTTGTTCGAGGTGGCGGTGCTGCTGGCCGACGCGATGGACCAGGGTCTGACCGAGCGCGGACTGACGCGCGCCCGCGCCGAGCTACTCTGGCGGCTGGAGGAGCATCTGCGGCAGCACGGGGCCCCGATGACGCAGCGCGAGCTTAGCCAGGCGCTGAAGTGTACGCCACGCAACGTGACGGGCCTGGTGGACGTCCTGCAAGCGGACGGGCTTGTGGCCCGCGGCCCGCACCCGACCGACCGGCGCGCAACGCTGGTGACCCTCACGGAGAGGGGCCGCGCCGCCTCGGCAATGATGCACTCTGAATATCAGCGGCTGGGAGGCATCCTGTTCGCCGACCTCGCAGGCAGCGATCTCTCCGGCTTCGTCACCGTGCTGGATCGCGTGCTGGCACGGCTGGGAGGGGAGGCTGACACGCCCGACTCAGCCGTGGCCGGCGGCGAGGAGCAGCGTTGAACTGTGCTCGTGCTACCGCAGCTTATCCAACGCGAGCGCGAGCGCACCCATGAGGGTGGCCTCGTCGCCCAGGGTGGTGGGCACGACCTCGACGCCCTGCATCGAAACGGGCATGGCGTATTCGCGGGCTATCTCGGCGATCCGAGGGATGAGAGGGGAGGCCTCGCGAGCCACGCGGCCGCCGATCACCAGGATGTTGGGGTTGATAGCGGTGATCAGGTTGGCCGCGGTGATGCCCATCAAGTGAGCAGCCTCGTCCACGAGGGCCTGTACCTCAGGGTCGGCTGAGGAAAGCGTGAAGACGTCGGCCACCGTGCGGGGGTCGCGGCCGCCGCCCAGGGCGCGCGTGCGCTCGATCAGCGCGGGTCCGCGCACGTAGGCCTCCAGGTGGCCCTTGCTCCCGCACCGGCAGGGCAGCGCGCCCTCGCCCGTACGCACGGCCGTGTGGCCGACCTCTCCCGCGATGGTCGTTGCCCCGCTCAGCAGGCGGCCCGAGGTGACAATGCCGCCGCCCACGCCCGTGCTCCAGTGGATGTACACCAGATCGCACTCGGGCGTGTCGCGGCCCGCGCCGAACCATACCTCCCCCAGCGCGGCGAGGCGAGCGTCGTTCTCGAGGAAGGTCGGGGCGTCAAGGCGCGATTCTATCTCGGCGGCCAAAGGGTAATCATTCCAGATCGCGGCGTCGTGCGAGCGGCGCACCAGGCCCCGCGCCGCGTCCACCGGCCCGCCGAACCCGACACCCACGCGCAGCACCTCGCGCTGCTTGATGCCCCCCTTTTCGAGCAGGTCGCGCATCATACCGCTGACGTGCTCCACCACGGTCGCAGGGTCGAGGGTGAGGGCTCCCGCGCCGTTGGATGCGCTGCCCACTATCGAGCCGTGTACGTCGGCCAGCGCCACGCGCTGCGACTCGGCGCTGATGTCCACGCCGAACACGTAACCCTGCTGGGCCAGCACGCCCGACCAGTCGAGCGGTTGGGTGGTTGGGCGCTTGCCCTCGGCGGTCTCGTCCGTGAGGGCGACGGTGGTCCGGGCTGCGGCTCTGTCCATGCGACGTACCTCCCTGTGCGGTTGGCCTCGCGAGGCCCCAACGTATCGTGCCCCACAGCATAACAGAACCGGGTGCGGGTGTGAAGGGTGTGACGAGTGGCGAGTGGTGGGTGGTGAGTGGCGAGGGGTGAGGGGTGATGCGTGAGC